>NZ_KV788907.1:0-20705 GCF_001807385.1 Brachybacterium sp. HMSC06H03
CGCCATGCCCCAGGCGCCGCCCTCGCCGGCCGACTCGCCGAGCGCGACCGGCACGCCGAGCGCGTCGGCGAGCACCTGCTGGGCGACGCCCCGGGTGCGGAAGATGCCGCCGTGGGCGTACATGACGTCCAGCCGCACGCCCTCGTCCTTCAGCAGCGCGTCCATCCCCACGGCGAGGGCTCCGAAGGCGCCGTAGAGCTGTGCGCGCATGAAGTTCTCGAGCGTGAAGCGGGCGGACTGCTCGCGCACGAGCAGCGGGCGGCCTGAGGCGACGCCGGTCTGGTGCTCGCCGGAGATGTAGTTGTAGGTCAGCACGCCGCCGGCGTCGGCGTCCCCGTCGGCCCCTGCGGAGAACAGCGTCCCGTAGAGGTCCTCGGCGGACTGCGGAGCGCCGATGAGCTCCGCGAACTGCGAGAACAGGCCCAGCCAGGCATCGAGGTCGGTGGTGCAGTTGTTCGTGTGGATCATCGCGACCGGGTGGCCCGACGGCGTGGTGACCAGGTCGATCTCCTCGCGCGGCCCGGACAGCGGGCCCTCGAGGACGACCATCGCGAAGGCGCTGGTGCCGGCCGAGACGTTGCCGGTGCGGGGCTCGACGGCCTGGGTGGCGACCATGCCGGTGCCGGCGTCGCCCTCGGGCGGGGCGGTGATCGCCCCGGGCTGCAGCGTCCCCGTCGGGTCCAGCAGGGCCGCGCCCTCGGCGGTCAGGTGCCCGGCGTCCTGCCCGGCGACGAGCACCTCGGGCAGCAGGTCCGGCAGCGACCAGGGCATCGCCGCGATCGGGTCGAGCGCGGAGGTGCGCTCGAGCAGCTCGGTGTCGAAGGCGTCGCCCGAGGCACCGATCGGGAACATGCCGCTCGCATCGCCGACGCCGAGCACCTTCCTCCCGGTGAGCTTCCAGTGCACGTAGCCGGCGAGGGTGGTGAGGAAGTCGAGGCGCTCCACGTGCTCCTCGCCCTGCTGCACGGCGTGCAGCAGGTGGGAGATGCTCCAGCGCAGCGGGATGTTCTGCGCGAGCGTCTCGCTGAGCAGCGCCGCGGCCTCGGTGGTGAAGGTGTTGCGCCAGGTGCGGAACTCGGCGAGCTGCTCGCCGTCGGCGTCGAGGGCGAGATAGCCGTGCATCATCGCGGAGATGCCGAGGCCGCCGAGGGTCGTGAGCTCCGTGCCGTGCTGCGCGCGCACATCGCGCGCGAGGTCGGCGTAGCAGTCGCGGATCCCCGCCCACACCGCGTCCAGCGAGTAGGTCCAGATCTCGTCCACCAGCTCGTTCTCCCAGGCGTGGGAACCGGTGGCGAGCACCGCGCCCGTGCCGTCGACCAGGGCGGCCTTGATGCGGGTGGAGCCCAGCTCGATCCCGAGGTGGGCGCCGCCGGCGGCGATCAGGGCCGCGGCGTCGTCCCCTCCGGGCACGGGGGAGGGGGACTGGGCGGGGGACACGTCGGCGTGCGTCATGGGATCACTGAACCAGGTGCCCACCCGCTCTGTCAACGTTCACATCGGGGTGTCCGCCTCCGCGCGCGGCGCTCAGTGGGTCCTTTCGGGACGGGTCGAGCGGCGCACCACCAGGCGCGGCGAGAGCGGCGGCGGGGGAGGGCCGGGGTCCTCCGGATCCTCGAGCAGCTCCAGCAGCCGGTGCAGCGCGAGCCGTCCCAGCTCCGCGAAGGGCTGGGAGACCGTGGTGAGCGAGGGGAGCAGGTACTCCGCGCCGACGGTGTCGTCGAAGCCCGCCACGGCGACGTCCACCGGCACGCGCGCGCCGTGCTCGTGCAGGGCGTGCAGCGCCCCGATCGCCATCATGTCGTTCGCCGCGAAGATCGCCTCCGGCACGCCGTCCGCGAGCAGGGCGCGCGTCAGCTCGTACCCGGACCTCGGTGTCCAGTCGCCGGGCGCGGTCGTCGTCCCCTCAAGGCCCAGCTCCGCGGTCGCCTCGCGGAAGCCGTCGAGGCGGGCGCGGGCGTCGTACCAGTCCGTCGGGCCGGCCAGGTGGGAGACCGAGCGCACGCCCGTGCGTGCGAGGTGCTCGACCACCGCATGCGAGCCGAGGCGCTGGTCCACGCCCACGACCTGGGTGGATGCGGTCGCAGGGGGCTGTGCGGAGACGGCGAGGACGGGGATCGTGGAGGCCGCCGCCGCGACCACCGGCTGCATCCCCTCGTGCGCCGCGACCACGAGGATCCCGTCGACGCCCGATCCGATCAGCTCGGCGCCCGGCGTCGCCCCCGCAGGGTCCCCGGGGCGGACCGTCGTCAGCAGCACCGAGTAGCCCGCCTCGCGGGCCGCGGCCTCGATCGCGGTGACCGTCTCGGAGGGGCCGAACAGCGAGGAGCCGTCGGTGAGCAGGCCGATCTGCGAGGAGCGGGTCGTCTTCAGGGCGCGGGCGGCGCGGTTCGGGGTGTAGCCGGTCTCGGCGATCGCCGCGAGCACCCGCTCCCTGGTCTCGGGGCGGACGATGCCGGGCTGGTTGAGCACGCGGGAGACCGTCTGGTACGAGACCCCGGCGCGGCCTGCGACGTCGGCCATCGACGGGCGGCGCGTCGCTGGGCTCATGGCGTCCTCCTCGCGGACGGTCGGTGGAGCGGCACTCTACAGGGCGATGACCTGCACGGATCGCCCGGTCCGGGCTCGGCGCGCGGTCACGGCGGGCGCCCCCGGCAGGGGGGCGGCGCGGGGTGCGATCGGCGACGTTGCGACATCGTGACCCGCGGCGCGGCCGGTGTCGGTTGACACACGACTCGATGTGAACGTTATCATCCTGGCGACCGATGCCATGGAGGGCATCGGACGAAACGGACGCGGGCCGCTGTCGGCCCGATGTCCACGCCGACGAACGGCCGGTCCCCACGGCGAAGGTGCCCGAGGGAGCCGATGTGCCGCACGCGGTGTCCCGCTCCCGATGAGGGGAGCGGGTGGAGACTTCGACGAGGAGAGATCCATGCACAACCGCAGAAGCTTCATCCTGGGCGGCACCGCCGCCGCGGCAGCGCTCGGCCTCGCGGCCTGCGGCGGGACCGGAGCCGGCTCCGGCGGCCCCGACCCCGACGCCGCCCCCGAGGACCAGACCGTCGGCGTCGCCATGCCGACCCAGACCTACGAGCGCTGGGTCGCCGACGGGAACAACATCAAGAAGGGCCTCGAGGACAAGGGCTTCACCGTCGACATGCAGTACGCCGACGACGACATCCCCACCCAGCAGCAGCAGATCGACCAGATGATCAACTCCGGCGTCTCCGTGCTGCTGATCGCCTCGATCGACGGCGCCTCGCTCTCCGCGCAGCTCGACGCCGCCGAGGCCGCAGGGATCCCGGTGATCGCCTACGACCGCCTGCTCACCGACAACGAGAACGTCGACTTCTACGTAACCTTCGACAACTACAAGGTCGGCGTGAACCAGGCCAATGCGCTCCTGTTCGGCCTGGGAATGCTCGACGAGTCGTTCGAGCCCGCGGCCGACGCTCCCGAGGGCCCGCTGAACGTCGAGCTGTTCGCCGGCTCGCTGGACGACAACAACGCCCACCTGTTCTGGAAGGGCGCGATCGACACCCTGCAGCCCTACTTCGACGAGGGCACTCTGAAGGTCCTCTCGGGGCAGATGGACATCGAGCAGGCCGCCACCCAGCGCTGGGAGCAGGAGACTGCGCAGAAGCGCATGGAGAACCTCCTGACCACCCACTACAACGGCGGCGAGGAGCTCGCCGGCGTGCTCGCCCCGGCCGACCCGCTCTCGCGCGGCATCATCAACGCCCTGCAGAACGCGGGCCTCGGCCCCACCATCGAGGAGGGCCTGCCCATCGTCACCGGCCAGGACGCCGAGATCGCCTCGATCAAGCTGATCGCCGACGGGGTCCAGTCCTCCACGATCTTCAAGGACACCCGCAACCTCGCCGAGCAGGCGATCGTCGCGGCCGAGTCGATCCTGAACGGCGAGGAGCCCGAGGCGAACGACACCGAGACCTACGACAACGGCGTGGTCGTCGTCCCCTCCTACCTGCTCGAGGTGCAGATGGTGCTGCAGAGCAACTACGAGGAGATCATGGTCGACTCCGGCTACTACACGGCGGAGCAGGTGGAGTCCGGCCAGCTCTGACGCAGGCGAGAAGCACCGAACCACCGGTGGGGTCCCGGCGCGCCGTCGTGCCGTCGGGACCCCCTGCCCGAAGGAGGTCCCCGTGGCCGAGAACATCCTCGAGATGCGGTCCATCACCAAACGCTTCCCCGGCGTCGTCGCCCTGAAGGACGTGTCCCTGACCGTCGGCGAGGGGGAGATCCACGCGATCTGCGGCGAGAACGGCGCCGGCAAGTCCACGCTCATGAAGGTCCTCTCGGGCGTCGAGCCCGCCGGCACCTACGAGGGCGAGATCCACTACCGCGGACGCCCCGTCAGCTTCGCGAGCATCAACGACTCCGAGGCCGAGGGGATCGTGATCATCCATCAGGAGCTTGCGCTCATCCCCCACCTCTCCATCGCCGAGAACATCTTCCTCGGCAACGAGCAGAGCCGCGGCGGCGTCATCAGCTGGCACGAGACCAACGCCCGCGCCGCCGAGCTGCTCGAGCGCGTGGGGCTGAAGGAGAAGCCCGTCACTCCCGTCGGCCAGCTGGGCGTGGGAAAGCAGCAGCTCGTCGAGATCGCCAAGGCGCTCTCGAAGGACGTGAGCCTGCTGATCCTCGACGAGCCCACCGCCGCCCTGAACGACGACGACTCCGAGCACCTGCTCGGGCTCATCCGCGACCTGCGCGATAAGAGCGGCGTCACCAGCATCATCATCTCCCACAAGCTCGGCGAGATCGCCGCGGTCGCCGACGCCACCACCGTGATCCGCGACGGCTCCACGATCGAGACGATCGACATGCGCGTGCCCGAGCAGGAGCGGGGCACGCTCGTCCCGCGGATCATCCGCGGCATGGTCGGGCGCGACATCGACAGCCTCTACCCCGAGCGGAGGGCCGAGATCGGCGAGGAGATCCTGCGGATCGAGGACTGGCACGTCGGCCACCCCACCCAGCCCGGCCGCGTCGTCGTCGACGGGGCGTCGCTGACCGTCCGCGCCGGCGAGGTCGTCGGCATCGCGGGACTGATGGGCGCCGGCCGCACCGAGCTCGCCATGAGCCTGTTCGGCCGGTCCTACGGCCGCGACATCTCCGGCCGCGCCCTCATCCACGGCAAGGAGGTGCAGCTGCGCTCGGTCGCCGATGCGATCCACGCCGGCATCGCCTACGTCTCCGAGGACCGCAAGCGGTACGGGCTGAACCTGATCCAGGACATCCGCACCAACATCACCGCCGCGGCGCTGACGAAGATCCGCACGGGCGGCTGGCTGAACGGCAACGAGGAGATCGCGGTCGCCGAGCGCTACCGCTCCTCGCTGAACATCAAGACGCCGACGGTCATGGCGACCGTCGGCAAGCTCTCGGGCGGCAACCAGCAGAAGGTCGTGCTCAGCAAGTGGCTGTACGCCGAGCCGGATCTGCTGATCCTCGACGAGCCCACCCGCGGCGTCGACGTCGGCGCCAAGTTCGAGATCTACACGATCATCAACGAGCTCGCCGAGGCGGGCAAGGCCATCATCGTCATCTCCTCGGAGCTTCCCGAGGTGATGGGGCTGGCCGATCGCATCTTTACGCTGTCCGCGGGCCGGGTCACCGGCGAGGTCGCCGCCCAGGACGCCACCCAGGAGCGCCTCATGGAGCTCATGACCATGGAGAGGGAGTGAGCGCGGCTCATGGCCGGGACTTCTGACATCAAGGAGCTGCTCACGCGCAACCTGCGCACCAGCGGCATCTACATCGCGTTCGTGTTCATCATCCTGCTGTTCACGATCCTCACCGGCGGCCAGCTGCTCAGCCCCGGCAACCTCACGAACCTCGTCCTGCAGTACTCCTACATCCTGATCCTCGCCATCGGCATGGTGCTGATCATCGTGGGCGGACACATCGACCTCTCCGTCGGCTCGGTGGTCGCGCTGACCGGCGCGGTCGCGGCCGTGGTGGTGATCGGCAACGGCCTGCCCTGGTGGCTGGGCGTGCTCGCCGCGCTCGGCACCGGCGTACTGGTGGGCATCTGGCAGGGCTTCTGGGTCGCGTACGTCGGGATCCCCGCGTTCATCGTGACCCTGGCCGGCATGCTCATCTTCCGCGGCCTGACCATGCAGGTGCTCGGCAACGTTTCCCTCTCCCCGTTCCCGCGGGAGTACCAGTTCATCTCCGGCGGCTTCCTCAACGGGCTGCTGGGCGGCAACGGCTTCGACGCCTTCACCCTGTTCCTCGCCGCGGCGCTGGTGGTGGTCTTCGCGATCCAGGAGTACCGCAGCCGGCTCGCGAAGCTGAAGTACAAGCAGCAGGTCGAGGCGTTCCCGCTGTTCTGGGTGAAGATCGCCGCGGTCGCGATCGTGGTCATGGCCTTCGCCTGGCAGCTCGCGCACTCGCGCGGCCTGCCGGTGGTGCTGATCCTGCTGGCGGCGCTGGTGCTGGTCTACGGCTTCATCAGCCAGCGCACGATCGTCGGCCGGCACATCTACGCCATGGGCGGCAACCTCCAGGCCGCGAAGCTCTCCGGCGTGAAGACCACGCGCGTGAACATGTGGCTGTTCATCAACATGGGCCTGCTCTCCGCGGTCGCGGGCATCGTCTACTCGGCCCGCTCGAACTCGGCCCAGCCCGGCGCGGGCAACATGTTCGAGCTCGACGCGATCGCCGCGGCCTTCATCGGCGGCGCCGCCGTGACCGGCGGCATCGGCAAGGTGCACGGTGCGATCATCGGCGGCCTGATCATGGCGGTGATGTCCAACGGCATGCAGATCATGGGCATCGACCAGTCCACCCAGTCCGTGGTGCGCGGCGTGGTGCTGCTGATCGCGGTCGCCTTCGACGTCTGGAGCAAGAAGCGCTCGCAGGCCGGCGCCTGAGCCGCGGCCGGCGAGAGTCGACCCGAGCCGCCGCGCATCCCCTCGCCGGAGGGTGTGCGCGGCGGCTCTTTCTCGTGTGCCGGCACGGGCGCGACCGCAGCCGGGCGCCCGAGCCGCACGGCAGTTCGGTCGGAGGAGTGTTGACGCTCACGTTACAACGATGTAAATTCTGGAGCAGCACACGAAGATCCGGGCCGGGAGCCCGCGGCAGAGCCGCCCCGCCCCGCCCACCACGAAGAGGTGGCCCGCATGATGCATGGTTCTTCCCGCGCTCCCCGCGCCGGTGCCCGGACGGGCCCCGTGCTGGGCAGGCGCTCCCTGATGCAGGGCGCCGGGGCGCTCGCCGCACTCGGCGCGCTCGCCGGCTGCGCCGGCGCGTCGGCCCGACCCAGCGACGACATCGCCTTCTGGCACCTGCTCTCCGGCCCCGACGGGGTGACGATGGGCGAGCTGCTCGACGGCTACATGGCCACCGACGGCGCCGCGAAGGTCACCCAGACCGTCCTGGCCTGGGGCGCGCCGTACTACACGAAGCTCGCCATGGCCTCGGCCGGCGGGCGCGCCCCGGACCTCGCGGTCATGCACGCCGCGCGCGTTCCCGGCTACGCGCCCGGCGGCCTGCTCGACGAATGGGATCTCGACCTGCTGGGCGAGTTCGGGATCCGCCAGGAGGACTTCCCCGAGCTGATCTGGGACAAGATGGTGGTCGATGGGAAGCTGACCGCGATCGCGCTGGACTCCCACCCCTTCGTCCTCTACTACAACACCGAGATCGCCGAGGCCGCCGGGGTGCTCGGCAGCGACGGACTGCTGCTGCCCACCGACACCCCCGAGGACTTCCGTGCCCTCGCCCTCGAGCTCGGCGGGAAGGCGCCCAGCGGCTACGGGCTCAGCTGGGGCTATCTCGGCGACGGCTCGAACCAGTGGCGCATGTTCTCCACCTACTACTCCCAGCTCGGCGGCACGATCGAGCTGCCCGAGGGCGGGACCATGCAGTACCAGGAGGAGCTCGTCGTCCAGGCGATCGAATGGATCCTCTCCCTCATCGACGGCGAGGTCGGCAACGGCGGCCACGACGGCGGCACCGCCATCTCCGAGTTCGCCACCGGCGGCTCCGGCGCCTTCTACGGCGGCGTGTGGGAGACGGGCAGCTACAAGAACGAGGGCCTGCCCTTCGACATCACGATGATCCCCGGCGTCTTCGGGGAGCCGGTCGCCTACGCCGACTCCCACTCCTTCGTCCTGCCCCACCAGATGAGCCCCGACGAGGAGCGCCGACGGACCGTCCACGCCGTGGTCGCGCACCTGCTGAAGAACTCGATCGACTGGGCCGCGGCGGGCCACATCCCCGCCTACTCCCCGGTGGTCGAGGACCCGGCCTACGGGGAGCTGGTCCCGCAGTCCCACTACGCCGACGCCGTCGACCACCTGGTCTACGACCCGCCGGCCTGGTTCACCGGCTCCGGCAGCGACTTCCACACCTACTTCGGCAACGACATGCAGAACGTGTGGGCGAGGCGCACCGACCCGCTCGACGGGTGGAACGCCTTCGTCGCCCGGATCGACGCGCTGCTGCAGAAGCCCAGCCCGATGTGAGCGCGGAGCCCCTCATGCCCGACACCCCCGCAGTTCCCGCCGTCGTCCGCGCGCTCCGCGCCCCGATCCGTCGGCCCCGCCCGTCCCTGCCCCGTCCGCCCGTCGAAGGAGACGTTCGATGACCACCGCAGACGGCCTCGTCACCCCGCCGGGGAAGACCGCCGCCCCCTCTCCCGCGCTCACCCCGGCGCTGAGCCCCGCCCGTCGGCGCCGACGCCGCAGCGACAACCTCCGCGGCTGGCTCTACCTCGCCCCGTTCCTGCTCGCCTTCGGCCTGTTCCTCATCTGGCCGACGGTCTACGGGCTGTGGATGAGCTTCACCGGCACCTCGCTTGCCGGCACGAACACCCAGTTCGTGGGGCTCGCGAACTGGAAGGAAGCGCTCGGCGACCCACAGGTGTGGACGTCGCTCGGCAACACGGTGTGGTTCACCGTGCTCTCCACGATCCCGCTGGTGCTGGTGGCGATGCTGCTGGCGGTGCTGGTGAACATCGGCCTGCCGGGGCAGTGGTTCTGGCGGCTGAGCTTCTTCATGCCCTTCCTGCTCGCCTCCACCCTCGTCTCCCAGTTCTGGAACTGGATGTACAACCCGCAGCTGGGGCTCGTGAACACGATCCTGGGATGGTTCGGGATCGCGGGGCCCGCCTGGCTGCAGGACCCGAGCACCGCGATGATCTCCGTGGTCATCACCACCGTGTGGTGGACCATCGGCTTCAACTTCCTGCTCTACCTCGCGGCCCTGCAGAACATCCCCGACCAGCTCTACGAGGCCGCCTCCCTCGACGGGGCCGGCGCCTGGCAGAAGTTCCGCTCGATCACCCTGCCGCAGCTCGCGCCGACGACGGTGCTGGTGCTCGTGCTGCAGATGCTCGCCTCGCTGAAGGTCTTCGACCAGATCTACCAGATGACCGGCGGCGGCCCCGGCGGCTCCACCCGCCCGGTGCTGCTGTACATCTACGAGGTCGGCTTCACCGGGTACCGCCTGGGCTACGCCTCGGCGATCTCGTACATCTTCTTCTTCCTGATCATCATCGTCTCGATCGCCTACATGGTGATCTCCTCCCGACGGAGCGTGAAGGCATGACCCCGACCCCGACCGCCCGCCCGGCACAGGCCGCGCTCCCGGCCCCTGCCCCGGTCCCGTCCACGTCGAAGGAGTCCCGCTCATGAGCGCCGCGAACCCCGTCGCCGCCCCCGCCGTGCCCGTGCGCGCCCGGGCCGCCGCGAAGGCCCAATCCGTGACCGTCGCCCGCCGACGTCGACGCGGCCCCGCTCCCGCCCGGATCCTCGCCTTCGTGATCCTCGCCGTGTTCGCGCTCGCCTGGCTGACGCCGGTGCTGTGGGCGGCGCTGACCTCCTTCAAGACGGAGGCGGAGGCCGCGGCGATGCCGGTGACGATCGTGCCGGAGAACGGCTTCACCCTCGAGGCATATCTGAACGTGCTGCGCGAGGGGCTCGTGCCCCGCTGGGCGTGGAACAGCCTGATCACCTCCGCGGCGGTCACCCTGATCACCGTCGCGATCTCGGCGCTGGCCGGCTACGCCCTCTCCCGCCTGCGCTTCGCGGGGCGGCAGATGGTGGTGATGCTGATCGTCGCCTCGATCATGATCCCCGGGCAGATCCTCATCGTGCCGCTGTTCCAGCTGATGCTCTCGCTGAACCTGGTGGACACCTACTGGGGGATCATCCTGCCGCAGGTGGTCGCGGCCCCGATGGTGTTCATCCTCAAGAAGTTCTTCGACCAGATCCCCTTCGAGCTGGAGGAGGCCGCGCTGATGGACGGCGCGAGCCGGCTGCGGATCTTCTGGTCGATCGTGCTGCCGCTGTCCCGCCCGATCCTCGGCGCGGTCGCGATCTTCGTGTTCATCGGCGCGTGGAACAACTTCCTGTGGCCCTTCATCGTCGTCAACGACTCGAACCTGATGACGCTGCCGACGGGCCTGCAGACCGTGATCAGCGCGTACGGCATCCAGTACGCGCAGAACATGGCCCAGGCGATGCTCGCTGCGCTGCCGCTGATCGTGGTGTTCATGTTCTTCCAGCGCCAGATCATCAAGGGCATCGCCACCACCGGTATCGCCGGCACCTGATCCGGCGGTGGGCAGCGCCCGGGCCGCGGCGCCCGTCGGCCTCCGGGGGTCGACGGGCGCCGCGCGGGCGACCGACGAGTTCGGTCGCCCAGGGCTCCGAGTGTCCACAGGGGACGCCGCATAGGTCACACGGGTTTGCCTCCCCACGCTCACCTGGCCTGGGATGGAGGGACGGCCGCCGGCACGCGGCGGCCCCGTCCCGCAGGAGGCAGCCCATGACGACCCTCGAGCACTCGATCGTGATGGGCGGGAGCATGGCCGGCCTGCTCGCCGCCGCGGCCCTCGCCCCGCACAGCGCCCGCGTCACGATCATCGACCGCGACCCGCTGCCCGTCGACGGGCCCGACGCCTTCGCCCCGCGTCGCGGCGTGCCCCAGGGCGGGACCGTCCACCGCCTGCTCGCCCTCGGCGAGGCGCGGATGGAGGAGCTCCTGCCGGGTCTGCGCGAGGAGGTCCTCGCCGCCGGCGCCGTCCCGCGCGCCGCCCGCGAGGCGGACCCCGTGCTCGACGAGGCGACGCCGGACGAGGGCGCCCCCGCCGCGGCCGACGGCCCGCTCGGGACCGACGAGCACGACGCCCCTGACATCGACGAGCCCGGCACCCTGTGGCTCACCCGTCCCGTCCTCGAGGGCGTGGTGCGCCGCCAAGTGCTCTCCCTGCCCGGCGTCGAGGCGGTCCAGGGCGCCGTCGGAGGACTCCTGACCAGCGACGACAAGCGCACCGTCACCGGCGTGCAGCTCCGCGGCGGAGAGGACGACGAGCTGCACGGTGACCTCGTCGTCGATGCGGCCGGGCGCAGCAGCCGCGCCGCCACCTGGGTCGAGGGCCTCGGGTTCGAGCGCCCGCGCACCCTCGGCACCCGCGTCCACGTCGCCTACACCTCGCAGCGCCTGCGACTGCGCGAGGGCGCCCTTCCCGAGGGCACCGAGTCTCTCGGGCAGCCGGCGACCGGCAACAGCCCCTTCACGATCGACCTCGAACCGTGCGGGGCCGACGAGCACATCCTCTCCATCGCCGGCACCGCCCGCCACCAGCCGCCCACCGATCTCGAGGGTCTGCTGGACATGGTCGCGCTGCTGCCTGAGCGGGAGACCGCCGACGCCCTGGACAGCGCCCTCGAGGGCGCGGAGCCGGTGGGGGAGCCATCCGCCGCCAAGGCCGCGGGCGCCCACCGCCAGCTCTGGGAGGAGACGACCGACGGCCCCGAGGGGCTCCTCCACGTCGGCGACTCCGCCGCGATGTTCACCCCGCTGTACGGCCAGGGCATGACCATGGCCGCGGTCGGCGCGGTCGCACTGCGGGACACGCTCGCGGACGACGGGGCAGACGGTCTCGCCGCCCGCTTCCCCCGCCTGCTCGGCGCACTGCTCGACCGCGCCTGGGAGATCACCACCTCCCGCGACGCGCAGATCCCCGGCGCCGAGATGCTGGTCGACGGCGCGGTGGTCGAGGAGCTGCCGGTGCCGGAGGCGGCCTTCGTGGTCTGAGCGGGGTCCCGGGACGGTGAGATCGCCCCGCTCAGGCCGAGGTCACATCTCCTGTCGACCCCACAGCGCACGCCCGTCGGCACCGAGCACGCTGAAGGAGAGCGCCCATGACCCTGTGTCCTCCCGCCAGCCTCGCGTGAAGACGCCGCGGTAGACCTCGCCGTCGAGGTCGATCGTCGCGCGCGAGGCGCCCTCGAGCCGCCACGTGCCCGTGCGGTCGCCGGTGACCATCCCATTGCGGTGGAGCCTGATGGGCCGGGACTCGACCACCTCGGGGCTGATGGCGCGCCCGTGGTCGACGAGCTGCCAGTCGCCCTCGAGATCGAGGCGATGCAGGCGGGAGGAGCGCGCGTCGCTCGCGGACTCCCCGGCGTACCGGTGAGGGGAGACGACGAGCCAGCCGTCTGCTGTCAGGTGCATCCGATGAACGCGCACCTGGTGCATCTCCCCGGTGCCGGGGAAGCGACTGTGCAGGAACAGGAAGATGTCGCGCTCGTCGTCGCTCCTCCACGCCGAGACGTGCCCCGGGGACACGTAGCCTGCACCGATCCCCTCCTCCGGGCCGGCGCTGAAGCGGTGGTTGCCCAGCAGCTTCGCGGCGTACGGCTCGATGGACGCGTCGTCGAACAGCGGCAGGTCCGGATCCGCCTTCGCCTCGCGCAGGTCCTGCCCGGACGGGTCGAGATACGGGCCCGCGACGTCGCGCGATCGGCCCAGGCGCACGTTGTATCCGCCTGCGGCGTCCAGGCCCCCGAAGGTCAGCAGCAGGTAGTAGTAGCCGCTCCGCCGGGAATGGAGGATGTACGGCGCTTCGATGCGGGCATGGTTCCCGCCGACCAGGTGGGTTCCGTAGCCCTGGCCGGGCAGGGGCCATCCGGTGGCCGGATCCAGCTCGAGCAGGAAGATGCCGCCGGAGTAGGAGCCGTAGACCAGTCGGTGGCGCCCTTCGGCGTCGACGAACGCGTGCGGGTCGATGGTGTTCGGGTGGATCCGGGCGTCGTAGATCGTGCCGTCCTCGCTCGGCTCGTCCCACATCCCCGATCGCAGGAAGATCCCCTCGTTCCGATACGGCCCCTCGACCCGATCGGCGATCGCGGTGCCCATCGCCGAGCGGGGCGAGGAGCCTTCGCAGGCGCAGTAGTACATGCGGAACCGACCGTCGGGGGTCTCCGCGACGTCAGCTGCCCAGAGCGTGTCGGTCTCCGCCCAGGCGAAGGCCTCTGCGAGCTCGACCGTGACGTCCTCGAACAGCGGGTTCTGCGGGGTGACGAGATCGGCGTAGCCCTGCCAGCTGAGGAGGTCGTCGCTGCGCGCGGCGGCCAGATGCGAGCCGAAGACGTGGAAGCGTCCGTCGGCGACGATGACCGAGGGGTCGTGGACGGAGACCTCGGTGAACTCCGGATCGGGCGGGGGAGCGTTCAGGGGAGGGCGGGCCGCCGCCGATAGCGCGCCGAGTGCTGTCGCTCCGCCGGCGGCGGACAGGGTCGCGGTCGCGGTGAGCAGGCCGCGTCGGGAGATGGTCACCATGATCGACTCCTTCGTCGAGAGCCCGGGGCCGTCCATCGGTGGACGCCGCGCCAGGGTGCGCCGTTCCGGGGTGGGGGTGTCGCGGGGTGCTGGAACGACCGATGCACCGGGGCGTCCGGACCGTTCGCAACGAACGTTACAACGTTGGAAACAGTGTGGCAAGGGCGTGGCGGTCGGTGCGGAGGTGCGGCGAGGCAGAGCCGCGCGGCTCAGCGCGAGTAGGTGAGGAACCGGTAGCGCAGGCCGTTCGCGGCCTCGTGCCAGCCTTCTGCGGGATCGACGGAGGCGACTG
This sequence comes from Brachybacterium sp. HMSC06H03, assembly GCF_001807385.1. Lineage (NCBI taxonomy): Bacteria > Bacillati > Actinomycetota > Actinomycetes > Micrococcales > Dermabacteraceae > Brachybacterium > Brachybacterium sp. HMSC06H03. Next base: position 13,895 of record NZ_KV788907.1, read on the forward strand.
TGAACTCCGAGGGGGTCGCGGGGGCGAGGGTGTCCCCGTCGACCTCGAGGTCGATCTCGGTGACGACCAGCTGCTCGGCGACCTCGATCGCGTCGGCGTAGATCGAGCCGCCGCCGATCACCCAGGTGGTCCCTGTCGGGCCGGCCTCGGTCGCGGCGAGCTCGAGCGCCTCCGGCAGCGAGCGGGCGCGCACCGCGCCCGGCAGGTCGAGGGAGTCGTCGCGGGTGATGACGATGTTCGTCCGCCCCGGCAGGGGGCGGAACCTCGGCGGGAAAGACTCCCAGGTGCGCCGCCCCATCACGACGGGGGAGCCGGAGGTGGTGCGCTTGAAGTGCTTCAGGTCCTCGGGCAGGTGCCAGGGCATGGTCCCGCCCGCGCCGATCACTCCGCCGCGCGCCTGCGCCCAGATCATGCCGATCCGCGGTGTGGTCGTCCCATCGGCCGCACCGGTCTCGCGCGCTGCGAGCTCGTCGGCCCGGCCGCTCTCTTCGGTCGCCCCCGCGCGGTCCGCGGCAGTGGCCGCGCCCGTCCCGTCGGCCGTGCTCACACCGCCACCGGAGCCTTGATGCCCGGGTGGTGCTGGTAGCCGACGATCTCGATGTCCTCGGGCTCGTACTCGAGGATCGAGTCGGGCCGACGGTCCAGGCGCAGCTCGGGGTACGGGTAGGGCTCGCGGGAGAGCTGCCGCTCCACCTGCTCGACGTGGTTGTCGTAGATGTGGCAGTCCCCGCCGGTCCAGACGAAGTCGCCGACCTCGAGACCGGTCTGCTGGGCGACCATGTGCGTGAGCAGCGCGTAGCTGGCGATGTTGAAGGGCACGCCGAGGAACAGGTCGGCGCTGCGCTGATACAGCTGACAGGAGAGCTTCCCGTCGTGCACCTCGAACTGGAACAGGGCGTGGCACGGCGCGAGCGCCATCTGCGGGATGTCCGCCGGGTTCCAGGCCGAGACGATCAGGCGCCGCGAGTCGGGGTTCGTGCGGATCTGCTCGACCACGTCGGTGATCTGGTCGATCACGCCGCCGTCGGGGGTGGGCCAGGAGCGCCACTGCGCCCCGTAGACCGGGCCGAGGTCGCCGTTCTCGTCGGCCCACTCGTCCCAGATGGTCACGTCGTGCTCGTGGAGGTAGCCGATGTTCGTGTCCCCGCGCAGGAACCACAGCAGCTCCACGATGATCGAGCGGGTGTGCACGCGCTTGGTCGTGACCAGCGGGAACCCCTCGGAGAGGTCGTAGCGGATCTGCTTGCCGAAGAGGCTGCGGGTGCCTGTGCCGGTGCGGTCGCCCTTGGCGTGGCCGGTCTCCAGGACCTCGCGCAGCAGGTCCTCGTAGGGGGTCGGGATCGTCACCGGGGGAGCTCCTCGTTCTCGGGGCGGGCAGTGGGATCGGGGCCGGGCAGGACGGCGCCCGGCGGCGGGGGAGCGGCCGACGGGGCGGCTCCAGCGGCGGCCGATGGGGCGGGGATTGGCGGCGACGCCTCGACGGCGCCCGGCGCCGTGGACTCGCGCACGACCAGCGAGTACGGCGTGTCGATCGTGCGGGGCGGGCCGTCGTAGCCCTGGATCCGCTCGGCGAGCAGATCCAGCGCGGTCGCGGCGAGGGTGTGCTTGTCGGGCGCGATGGTGGACAGCGACGGGATGGTGAAGGGGCTGTCGGGGGTGTCGTCGTAGCCGATCACGGCGACGTCCTCGGGCACGCGTCGGCCCAGGCGGCGCAGCATGGCGAGCGCGCCGGTGGCGAGGTCGTCGTTGCCGCACACGATCCCGTCGACCTCCGGATGGCGAGCGAGCAGCTCGCGCGCGCCGGCGAAGCCGTCCTCGCGCCGCCAGTCGTCCACGACCTGGATCCGGGCGGGCTCGCCGCCGAGGTCGTGCGCTTCCAGCGCCGCGAGGAAGCCGTCGCGCCGCATCGTCCCGGAGGAGTGGGGCTGCTTGCCCTGGGCGGTGTCGATCGCGCCGATGAACGCCAGGCGCCGGCGGCCCTGCTCGATCAGGTGCGAGGTCGCCTCGTACGCGGCGCCGACGTTGTCGATGCGCACGTAGTCGCTGCCCTGCGGGAGCGTCTCGGGCAGGTGCTCGCCGATGAACACGGTGGGCTGGCTGGTGCGCTCCATCCGCGCGAACAGCTCCTCCTCGAGCATCAGCGGGTTGAAGATGACCCCGTCGCCGAGCACGCGCTTGAACCCCTCGAGCACGGTCCGCTCCGCCTCGCGCCCGCCGGAGGTCGAGTGCAGCAGGATCGTCTGCCCGCGCTCCTGCGCCACCTCGATGAACTGCTGGGCCAGGTTCGAGAAGTAGGAGAAGTCCAGCGAGGGGACGGCGAGGGTGATCATGCCGCTCGCCCCGGTGCGCAGCTGCTGCGCCGCGACCTGGGGGCGGTAGCCCACCTGCAGGATCGCCTCGCGCACCTTCTCGCGGGTGGAGTCCTTCACGTGCGGGTAGTCGTTGACCACGTTGGAGACGGTCTTGATCGAGACCCCGGCGATCTCGGCGACGTCGCGCAGCGACGGCGGACGTCGGCGGCGGGTCGCGGGACTCTCAGGCATGAGGTCGATTCTCGCACCGCCGGGCCCGCGGGGGAGCCGACGTGACCGAGGTCGTGTCGAGAGCGCCGGGGCGGGGTGTCAGCAGAAAGGGGACTGCAGCGGCACGCCGCGCGGCTGAGCAGCTCAGCGTGCCGCTGGAGTCCCCTTTCTGCAGGCGACCGGTTGCGGCGGGACGCCGTTGACGAGGGGTCGGACCTGTGGAAGCATGTTTGCAACGTTGTAGAAACGGTCGTCGCGCCGGGCGCAGCTGCCCGGTGGCACGACCTCGCCGCTCCCTCGCTCCGCCGCCGATCGCCGCTCCAGCGCCGCATCGCCGGCCCGCCCCACCTCAAGGATGCCGACACCGATGTCTTCGCCCGTCACCCTCACCCTGCACCCGTCCTTCCAGGTCGCGCCCGTGCGCCGCCGCACCTTCGGCGCCTTCGTCGAGCACCTCGGCCGCTGCGTCTACACCGGCATCTTCGAGCCGGATCATCCGTCGGCCGACGAGGACGGCTTCCGCACCGACGTGCTCGCCCTGACCCGCGAGCTCGGCGTGAGCTCCGTGCGCTATCCGGGCGGCAACTTCGTCTCCGGCTACCGCTGGGAGGACGGCGTGGGCCCCGTCGAGGAGCGCCCCGCCCGCCACGACCTCGCGTGGCACTCCACCGAGCCCAACACCGTCGGGCTCGACGAGTTCATGACCTGGGCGAGCAAGGCCGAGGTCGAGCCGATGTACGCGGTGAACCTCGGCACCCGCGGGATCGAGGAGGCGCTCGACGTGCTCCAGTACGCGAACGCCCCCCGCGGCATCGCGTACTCGGACCAGCGCGCCGAGAACGGCCACGCCGAGCCCTACGGCATCCGCATGTGGTGCCTCGGCAACGAGATGGACGGCCCCTGGCAGGCCGGGCACAAGACCGCCGAGGAGTACGCGCGGATCGCGACCGAGGCCGCCCGCCTCATGCGCCAGGAGGACCCGGATCTCGAGCTGATCGCCTGCGGCTCCTCGAGCTCCTCCATGGAGACCTTCGCGGCCTGGGAGAAGACCGTCCTCACCGAGTCCTACGACCTGGTCGACATGATCTCCGCCCACGCCTACTACTCGGAGAAGGACGGCGACCAGGCCTCCTTCCTCGCCTCGGCCGACGACATGGACCACTTCATCGACTCCGTCGTCGCGACCGCCGACCACGTGCGCGCCAAGCTCAAGCGCGACAAGCGCATCATGATCAGCTTCGACGAGTGGAACATCTGGTACCAGCACCGCGCCGAGTCCCGCCCGCCCAGCGGTGACGACTGGCCGGTCGCACCGGTGCTGCTCGAGGACACCTACAGCGCGATGGACGCCGTCGTCTTCGGCAACCTGCTGATCTCCCTGCTGCGCCACAGCGACCGCGTCGCTTCCGCGTCCCTCGCCCAGCTGGTCAACGTCATCGCCCCGATCATGACCGCACCCGGCGGGGAGGCCTGGAAGCAGACCACCTTCCACCCCTTCGCGCTCACCTCCCGCCACGCGGCCGGACAGGTGCTCGACGTGCGCGTCACCGCTCCGAGCTTCGAGAACACCCGCTTCGGTGAGAGCTCCGCGGCCGACGCGGTGGCGACCTGGGACGAGGAGTCCGGCGCGCTGGCCCTGTTCGTCGTCAACCGCGGACCCGAGGGCGAGCAGGCGCTGGACGCGGACCTCGCCGGCTTCGGTGACCTCGAGCTGGTCGAGGCCGTCACCCTCCACCACGAGGACCCCTATGCCGCGAACACCCAGGACGCGCCCGAGACCGTCGTGCCCGCACCGAACGACTCGGTCGCGCTGGACGGCGGCCGCCTCGTCGGCGCGCTGCCGGCGATCTCCTGGTCGATGATCCGTCTGGCCCGCCGGGCCTGACACCCTGACACGGTCCGGCCGGGTGGAGCGCCCCCGGCCGGGCCGGCACCCACCCGTCCACCACAGCCCGCCGTCCGCTCCCCGCGTCTGCAGATGTGGGCTCTGAGCGGCACGCTGAGCCGCTGAGCGCCGCGGCGTGCCGCTGGAGTCCCCTTTCTGCAGACGCTCCGCCCCACCGACCTCGCCCCGCCACTCCGAGGAGACCTCGATGACCGCCCGCACACTGACCACCGGCCTCCTCGGCGCCCTCGCCCCGACCTCGACCGGCACCCGTCCGCTCGCCCCGCGCACCGGAGCGACCGACGGGCCCGCCCGCGTCGTGATCGACCTGGACCTGCCCGGTGCCACGATCTCCCGCCACCTCTACGGCCACTTCGCCGAGCACCTGGGGCGTTGCATCTACGGCGGCTTCTACGTGGGCGAGGACTCCGAGATCCCGAACGTGCGCGGCATCCGCACCGACGTGGTCGAGGCGCTGCGCGCCCTGCGGATCCCGAACCTGCGCTGGCCCGGCGGCTGCTTCGCCGACGACTACCACTGGCGCGACGGGATCGGCCCGCGCGAGGACCGTCCCCGCATGGTCAACTCCCACTGGGGAGACATCGTCGAGGACAACTCCTTCGGCACCCACGAGTTCATGGACCTCGTCGAGCTGCTCGGCACCGAGGCGTACGTCAACGGGAACGTCGGCTCCGGCACGGTGCGCGAGATGAGCGACTGGATCGAGTACCTCACCCGCGCCGACGACTCCCCGATGGCGGCGCTGCGGCGCGAGAACGGCCGCGACGAGCCGTGGAACGTGCCGTTCTTCGGCATCGGCAACGAGGCCTGGGGCTGCGGCGGGAATATGCGCGCCGAGGACTACGCCGCGCTGGCTCGCCAGTACGCCACCTATGTGCGCGACCACGGCGACAACCAGGTCACCCGCATCGCCGCCGGCGCGAACGTGGACGACTTGGCCTGGACCGAGGCGCTGATGCGCGCGATCGACGGGCTCGAGGGCCGTGACGGCCGGCCCGGTCCCTTCCAGGCGATCTCGCTGCACTACTACACGATGTCCGGGCCTTGGGAGGACAAGGGCAGCGCCACCGAGTTCAGCGAGGAGGAGTGGTATCGCACCCTCTCCCGCGCCGTCCGCGCCGAGGAGCTCGTGGCCCGTCACGCCACCGTCATGGACCGCCACGACCCGCACAAGAAGGTCGGCCTGGTGTTCGACGAGTGGGGCACCTGGTGGAACGTCGAGCCCGGCACGAACCCCGGCTTCCTGTACCAGCAGAACACCGTGCGAGACGCGCTGGTGGCGAGCCTCCACTTCGACGGCTTCCACCGTCACGCGGACCGGCTGCTGATGGCGAACATCGCCCAGACCGTGAACGTGCTGCAGGCGATGATCCTCACCGACCCGGACTCCGGCGCGCTCGTGCTCACCCCGACGTACCACGTCTTCGCCATGAACGCCGGGCACCAGGACGCCGCTGCGCTCGACGCCCACCTGCTGCTGCCCGAGGAGATCGCCGAGGTCGACGGTCGCCCGCTGCCGCTCGTCTCCGCTTCTGCCTCGCTGCGGGCCGACGAGGGCACGGCGCTCGTGTCCCTGTCGAATCTCTCGGCCGACGGGCCCCGCACCCTGGTGCTCGACCTGCGCGGCCGCTCGGTGACCGGCCACGAGGCGACCGTGCTGACCGGCGCGTCGACCGCCGCCCACAACACCCCAGAGCAGCCGGACGCCGTCGCCCCGGCGCCGCTGACGGACGTGCGCGAGCACGAGCGGGGCCTCGAGGTGACCCTGCCGGCGCACTCCTTCGCGACGGTGCGGCTTGACCTCGCCTGACCGCGGCGCCGACCAGCCCCGGCAGGGCGCGAGAGTGGAGAGGCCCGGTGCGTCGGCCGGTGGTGCGGAGGAGCGCCGCGAGCGCCTCCGCACCCTGCTGGGTCTCGAGCCCACCACGACGGAGGGACGCCTCGCCGACGTACCGCCGGCCCCGTCGGACGACGGCCCGGTCGCGGTGCAGCTGCTCGCTCCGTGCGGGGAGCCCGGCGCGGAGCCGGGCGCCGGCCCCGACGTGATCCCGGCGTTCCTCCTGCGTCCCGCGCCCGAGCACGACACCGGCGCCGGCGTCGTCCTCGTCGCCGGGCACGGACGCGGCATCGACGCGCTGGTTGCGACCGATCCGGCTGACGAGTACCACGACGCCCTCGCCCACAAGCTCGCCCGCGCCGGGCTGACCGTGCTGTGCCCGGAGATGATCGGCTTCGGCCGGCGCCGAGTCCCGCCCCCGCCGGGAGGCGCTCCCTGGGCGCCAGACGAGAAGACCTGCGAGATCGACGCGGCCCGGCACCTGCTGCACGGCCGGCCGGTCATCGGCCGCCGCGTCGCCGACGCCCGCGCCGCCGTCCAGGCGCT
>NZ_KV788908.1:0-1116 GCF_001807385.1 Brachybacterium sp. HMSC06H03
GGGCCGAGCGGCGCGGCGGCCGTCGCGGCGCGGCCGGCGACCGCCCCGCCGATGTCGTCCTTGACGTGATAGCCGAGCGAGAGCAGCAGCGGCACCACGACCGCCTCGACCTCCTCGCCCTCGCGGGTCCGGGCCTCGGCGGGCCGGGCGTGGGCGGCGACCACCGCGGCCACGTCCGGGGACTGCACGTCCACGAACGCCTCGCGCACCGCGCCCGGCGCCTGCGCGGCGATCCGGCGCAGCAGGGCGCGCAGCACGTCCCGTCCCTCCCGCGAGCGTGTGCCGTGGGAGCAGCCGATCAGCACCGGGGCGGGGGAGCGGTCGGAAGCGGGCCCGTGCTCCGGCAGGTCGACGGCCTCACGGCCCGAGCCGTGCTCCGGGGCCTCCGCCGCGGCGGCCGGCTGCTCCGGGCGCAGGAAGCCCTCGGCCGCGGTCCGGCCGACGGCGATCACCGCCGGGTGCCCGATGCCGACCTCCGCGACGACCTGCTCGATGTCCGCGAGGGTGCCGCGCACCTGGCGCTGGCCCGGCAGGGTCGCCTCCTGCACCACCGCGACCGGGGTCGCGGGATCGATCCCGTTCAGCAGCGCCTGGGCGACCAGCCGCGGAAGCCACTCCACGCCCATCATCAGCACGGTGGTGGTCCCCGGATCGGCGAGCGCCGCGAGGTCCGCGGGGCCCAGGTCGCCGTGGGCGTTGACCACGTGCACGGCGACGGCGGTGCCGCGATGGGTGACGGGGACGTCCCCGGCCGCGGGACCGGCCAGCGCCGAGGTCACCCCGGGCACCACCTGCACGTCGATGCCCGCGGCGCGACAGGCGAGGACCTCCTCGCCGCCGCGGCCCAGCACGAAGGGATCCCCGCCCTTCAGCCGCACCACGCGCCGTCCCTCGCGGGCCAACGCGACGAGCAGCGCGCCGATGTCGTCCTGCCGCATGGAGTGCGCACCGGGCCGCTTGCCCACGTCGATCACCTCGACGTCCGCGCCCAGCTCGTCCAGCAGCGCGCGCGGCCCGAGCCGGTCGGCGACCACCACGTCGGCCTGCCGCAGCAGGTCCAGGCCCCGCACCGTGATCAGGTCCCAGGCGCCGGGGCCGCCGCCCACGAGGGCGACG
>NZ_KV788909.1:0-51565 GCF_001807385.1 Brachybacterium sp. HMSC06H03
GCGCTCGTCGGCGTCCGGTCTCGTCGTGCCCCAGGCCTGAGCCTCTCGCACCTGACGCCGACGGGCGGGCCTGGTGGTCCGCGTCCCGGCGGCACGAGCGGCCGGTCCCTCCTCGGAGGGATCGGCCGCTTCGCGTTCTGACGCCGCGGTGCTCCGTGTCCGGGCAGACCACGCCCCGCATCCTGGAGGCCTGCCGCTCCGGGTGCGGGCTCCGCCCGTGACCGTTCCTCCCCAGCCCCCTGCCGTCCACAGGATCGGCCCCGCCCTGGAACGGGCGGCACCGCCCGGCGACGCTGAGGTCACTCGGCAGGGTGCCGAGGCCGGGGAGCTCCCCGGCAGCCAGGAAGGACAGCGCCATGCGCGACATCCAGACCACCGTCACGGTTCGCCAGCACGTACCAGCGCCGGGATGTCCCCACCAGGGGGCAGGATGCCGCCCACGAACGATGACGACCACGAGCTCTACTTCGCGCACCAGCGCGCCGTGCAGACCGTGCACGGCATCGCGATCCGGTACCGGCTCGCGCTCATCGGCCCACGCGTCGACGTTGCCCACTCCGAGCTCGACCAGTCCCTCCCCGAGCACTCCATCCGGGTCCGCGCTGGCGGCGCCGAGCTGCTGATCGACTCCGCGGACTGGGTCGGGCACCGCCCCGAGCTCGAAGAGCACGTCCTCGCATGGTTGCTCGAGCACGTCGACCTCCGCGCCGCCCGGCCCCGCCCCGCAGCGCGCCGCTACGACGAGGTGTGGATGCGGGCGTGGAGGGACGCGAACCCTGGACGCCGCGGGAGCCGGTAGCCTCCGGCCATGAGGAAGATCCTGGTGCGCGCCTCCTGCGCCGTCGCCCTGCCCCTGCTCGCGCTCACCGCCTGCGCCTCGACCCAGAACGAGCACGAGGCGTTCCGTGAAGCCCTCGAGGAAGGCGCGTCCTGTGCCGAGCTGTTCGAGCTCCGCAACGACATGGACCGCAGCGAGACGAACATCGACACCGTGAACGCAGAGCTGCGGGAGGTCGGCTGCTACAGCTCGTCGTCGATGCGCACGGACTCGTAGACGCACGAAAGCGCCCCCACCCGGCCGTCTAGGCCGGGTGGGGGCGTTCTCATCGTCGTCTCGCGGCGCGGTCGTCTTCGTCGTGCTCGCGCTGGCACATGTTCCGCGCCCACTCCGAGGGGTAGGTCGCGGTGCAGCCCCGGCACTGCCAGGACAGGCCAGCAGCCCACTCAGGCGTCGGCATCGTCACGGCCCTCCCCGGCGAGGAGCTGGCGGCGCTTCTGCTGCCGCTCGATCTCCTCGGAGACCTCGTCAGCGCTCAGGCCCTCCACCATGACGTTGTAGACGCCGTCGGCGCCCTGCTCAGCGGGGAGGGTCTCACGTCCATCCGGCACGGCACGGCCGAGCAGCGCGTAGGCGGCGCGGGACATCAGCGCCACGCCAGCGATCACGACCACGGCGGTGGAGACGACGTCGACGAAGCTGTCGGGGAACACGGTCGCGACGCCGGAGACGACGTACGCGACCAGCCCCAGCACCACGCTCACGGCGAGCGCGACGGTCTGGGATCGGGCCGCGGTCCAGCCGGGGCGCTTCGCGATCTGGGTGAGGATCGTCGCGGCGACGCCGGCGAGGATGACGATCGCGGCGATCGGGGAGAGTTCGGACACGGTCTGGATGGTCTCGGTCATGGGAGCTGGGGTCGCTTTCTGGTGAGGGCCTCGAGGCGGGCGTAGATGTCGGTCAGGGCGATCGGGGGTGAGCCGTGCGCGCCGGCCTCCTCCCACTCGACGAAGCGGCGGAGGTCGCGTGCGATGGACTCGAGCTCGGCGAGGACGGAACGCAGCTCGCCTCGGACGAGCTCGAGGTCCGCGGCGGTCTGCTGAAGCGCGGTCTTGGTCTGCTCGAGGTCGGCCTGGGTCGCCTCGAGGCTGCGCTGCGTGCCGTAGGCGAGCTTCAGCGCCATCACGCCCGGGTCCTCCGCGCCGCGCACCTGCTCGTTCGTGACCGGGGCGGTGCCGTCGCCGTCGGCCGAGGAGCGGGCCTTCACGGTGATCCATGTGGTCATCACGCCGATCAGCGCGATGAGGACGGCGGTGATCCCCTGCACTGCGGCGTCACTCATCCATCCCCCTCGACTCGTACGCGTGCACCTGGACCTTTGCCTGCTCGACCTTCTGCCACAGCACGAAGAACCGCGCGAACAGGGCGAGGGACAGGGCCGAGATGTCCGTGGCACGGGGGAGGTGGCCGAGCCCCTCCCCGCCGACGGCCATGTAGGAGACGAGGGCGTAGAGGAGGATCCCGCAAGCGACAGGGCCCGCGATCCGCCACTCCCACAGCGGCTTCCCCGCCGCGACCGCGATCACGCCGACCACGGCGAGGAGCTGCAGCACCCCCCACCCGGTCGTGAGCACATCAGCGACCTGCCCGTAGGAGCGAGGGGGATGCAGCAGCACCGTTGCCCCGGACACCGTGATCAGCGCGTACATCACGCCGCGGACCACGGCCTCCGCGCGGGAGAGCCACCGGGTCCTCATGCGACCACCGGCAGCAGCCAGCACGCATACCAGGTCGTGGGCCCGCACTTCTTGTCGCGGGTGAGGCCGGCGAGGCGCTGGATGTTGTCGATCGCGTTGTCCATCTGGGCGCCCCATCGCCCGTCGACATCGACGCTGTAGCCGCGCTTCACGAGTTGCCGCTGCAGCGTCATGAGGCCCTTCGAGCGGGTCTTCCCGCCGATGGTCTCGATCTCGCCGGGGTTCAGGGAGTTCGCGGACTTCCCGGACACGGACTCGATCGGGCCCGACGCGTCGCCGTAGTAGCAGAGGTGCCCCGGCGTGCGCAGGAGCGGGAAGTCGGGCACGTTCTTGAGCTGCATGAGAGCTGCCTTTCCGGAGGGGAGCTTCGACGAGGACGAGCCGCCCCCGCCAGACGGAGGGGCGATCACTGCGGTGGGGTCCCCGCCGGCGGCCGCAAGGATCTCCGCGATCGGGATGTCGCCGGGGTCGCCGTGGTCGTTCTCCGGGGCGTGCTGGTGGCCGAGCCACCCCGTGTACGCCTCCCACTGGGCGCCGGTGAGCCGCTGCGCGGCCTTCTCCCCGTACGAGCCCGGGTAGTTCGCCCAGACCACCGAGGACGTCAGCGGGATGCCCAGCGACTCCGAGACCGCGGCGAGCACGGCGGCGAGCGCGTCGCGCGCCCACGCCTCCTCGAGGAGGTCGGGGAGGTAGAGGTAGCCGTGCTTCTTCGCGAAGGTGAGGTCGCACGAGCCGATCAGCTCGATCTGGAAGACCCGGGCGTTGTTGGTCTGGACGCCGCCGGCGCGGTTGACGAGCGCGCGGGAGGGGCGGGTCGTGGAGTAGTGCTGCCGCGCCGCGATCGTCCTCGAGGCGGGGTCGAAGCGGACCGTGAGGTGCGGGGCGGAGGAGCCGGCGCCGTAGCCGGGCCAGGTGCCGGTCTCGGTGGAGTGGAGCAGCCCGATCGGCTTGCCGCCGGTGTAGGTCTGGTTCGGGTACTTGTCGTCCCAGAACTGGGTGGTGGCGTCGGCCCAGGGGAAGATCCCGTCGGCTGCGGCGGCGAGCGGCGCCGGCTTCGGCTGTGCGGCTGGGGCCGGGGCGGGGGCGCTGGTGCCGCCGCCGGCGGTCACGGGGACCGCGGGGGCGGCGTTACCTTTTCCCGTCAGGCCCAGGCCCTTCTTCGTCGCGGGGCCGACCTTGCCGTCGGGCTCGAGGCCGAGCTCCTTCTGCTTCGCCTTGATCAGCTGGACGGTGCCGGTGCCGATCTTCCCGTCGACGGTGGCGCCCACGGCGCGCTGCACGGCGGCGTGATCGAGCCACCCCTCGGCGGTGTACTGGTCGGTGCCGTTGTAGACGAAGTGCCAGGGCTCGCCGTTCCGCCGACCCTCGTCCCAGGTCCAGCCGAAGCGGGACCCGTTGGCCTGGATCCAGGACTGGATCGCGGAGGGAGCGATGTCGATCGCGATGCCGCGGGTGTGATTCGCGCCCGTGCCAGTGCCGTAGAGATCGGGGGACGCGACCGCGACGTTGGTGACGTGCCGCCACGCGGTGCCGCCGAACATCCGGTCCGACGACGCCTTCTTGCTCCTCGTGCCGCGGTCGCGGTAGTTCGCCTTGAACAGCGCCACCTGCTCGTCGTAGGACCGGTAGGCGTCGTTGAGCTGGAAGTTCACGCCGGTCTCTGCGACGGCGCGGGCGATCATCCTGGACAGCGAGCTGGCGGCCGCGGGAGTGAGCTTCTCGATCTGGTCTCGGCTGCCCCAGGACGCGGGGAGCGCTTGCAGGGTGGGTGTCATGCGGTGCCTCCTCGGGCATGGGGCGGCCCCGCACACCGTGAGGGTGGGCGGGGCCGTGGAAGGGCGTGCAGCGTCAGGCGGCGTCGGGGTCGGGGAACTCGGCCGCGGCGATCTCGTCCCACGAGTTGGAGACGACGTAGAGGATGTCGGTGTCCTGCACGTCGGGGTAGCCGCAGTCGACGCAGGCCGCTGCGGCGATCGCGGAGTTCGTCGCGATGCGGACGAGGAAGCTCGTCACCGCGAACTCGGGGTTCTGCAGCGCGGCGGACGCGAGTCGCCCGGCCGCGCCCTCGTCCCCGGCCCGTTCCGCGGCGGTCTGGCGGACGGCCGCGGTGGTGCGGGCGCGGACGGTCTGGTTGTCGATGATCTTCGAGGATCCGATCAGGTTGGACACGAGGGGGTTCTCCTTCAGGGGACGTCGAAGAGAGGACTGCGCGGGCAGTCCCCTCTTCGTGGTGGTGTTCAGTCGAGCCAGGCCCACGTCGTGCGGTGCACGACGTGATGGATGGTCACCTTGCCCACTCCGTACTCGGCCGCCAGCTGCTTCTGCAGCACGCCGCCAGCCGCGTAACGACGGCGGATCTCACGGACTTCGTCCTCGGTGAGTCGGTGGGCCGGCTGTCTCTCGCCGCGGAGCGAGGTGCCATGCATGATCGTGTCCGCGTGGTTCGCGGCCTCGGTGTCGTAGCGGAGGTTCCCGAGCCGATTGTCGGATCGCACCCCGTTGCCATGGCAGACGTGGAACCCCGGACCGGGATGCGGTCCGACGAATGCCTCCATGACGAACGAGTGCACCGTGCGTTGAGTCTTCTTCCCGTCGCGACGCAGGCTCACGTAGAGGTAGCCGTTCGCGGCGGGCTCCGAGCGCAAAATGCGCTCAGGCCATACCCGCGGCCCGGTGGTGCCGGGGCCGGTGCTGATTGTTCGGGTGAGCGACTTGACTCGTCCGAGGTCGCTGACCTCGTAGAAGCCCTCATAGCCGGGGATGGGGAGCCATCGTTCTTGGGTAGCATTCACTGCTATCCCCTCCTTGCTCAGATCAAGGTCTGAGGGTCAGGTCCCGGCTGGTGTTGGTAGCACCGCCGGGACCGACCTATTCTACCTGGTCAGCACACTATTTCCGATATGTGACTCGGAACTTGGTGGGGGAGCCCTTGAACTGGCCGTAGTAGGTCAGGCCGGTGTTCGTCGTGTAGACGCTGACGCCCTTGTAGGTGCCGTTCGCGATCTGGGTGTGCCACGACGAGGGGACGGTGACCCAGCGGCCCGCGTAGCGGGGCCAGTTCGCCGAGGTCGTGCCCGAGCCGAGGATCCCCTTGTAGGTGCCGTCGTTCGGGTAGAGCACCGCGGTGCCGCCCGATCCGTAGTACCAATGGGCGTTCTCGAGGTAGACCTCGAACTTCTCAATCGTCGAGCCTGCGAGCGCGCTCCGCATCGCGGGGTAGAACACCCAGCCGCCGTAGCGGTTGCCGTACGAGCTGTAGGTGCCCTGGTAGACGGTGCCGTTGCGGGTGTCCCCGCCGTAGGATGCGGCGTCCCAGGTCTGGGTACGGCGGACGACGATCGGGGTCGGGTCCGCGGGCTCGGTGGCCCCGCCTCCGCCGTCGCCGTCGTTCCACCGCTTCAGAGTCGACGGCATCGAAGGACCCACGTCCTCGATCGAGAGGACGGGCGAGTAGAACGAGGTCGCGAGGACCCGCACCGGACGGCCGGCGACCTCCGGGCGGATCATCCACATCAGCCAGAACCCGCGCCCTGAGGACCAGGAGCCGGTGTCGAGCATGAACTCCATCCCATTGACCGCCGTGGCGCTACCGGCGAAGACGGGATTGCGGGCGAAGATCCCGCGGTAGGTCCCCTCGTTCGGTGTGGTGCCGTGGAGGATGGGGGTGCCGTCGAAGGAGTAGCGGAGCTCCTCCACGATGTTCGTGTTTGTCCCACCGGTCACCTCGACGAAGTGCTCGGAGAGCCGGATCCGGTAGAGGCGTCCCGCCTCGAGCGTTGTCTGGATCTCGCCGCGGCGGGCGTAATCGGAGGTGTCACCGTCGAGCTGCGACGTCGAGGTCAGCTGCCCCCAGGCCCGCATCCCGCGCGGGTACTGGGCGAGGATGTCGCCGAGGGTGTCGCCGCCCACGGCGAGGCTGTCGAAGGATCCCGCCGGTGCCTGCACACCGGACGGCGAGATCATCGTGGACCCAGCCGTGATCAGGTTGTCGCCCGACGGGCCGATGCGGACCATCTCGTACTCGGCGCCGTCGTCATTGATCCCGTACAGGGTGATGCCCGTTGAGTCGATCACGACCCGCTGCCCCGACTCCGCAGTCCGGATCAGGCCCGCCGTCACCATCCGCGCGGCGAGCGCGACCGCGTCGATCAGGCCCGCGTCGACGGTGCCGGCGACGAGGCGGCCCGCGTCGAGGCCGACCTGGACCCAAGCACCGTCGACGAGCTGCCACCGGTCGGTCTCGACCATCGGGGGGCCGAGCTCGACGATCGTCCAGAACGCTCCCTCGGGGTACCCGTCGGTCTCGGCGGGGGTAGAGGTCGCGACGGTGTTGAACTTCGACGCTGTCGCGATGCCCGTGACAAGCTCCTCCTGGAGCCGCTCGAGAGCGGAAGGGATCGTGCGGACCGACTGCTGCTGCCCGTCGCCGTCCGTCCACACGGCGTCGCCGTGTTCGCCGAAGTCCTTCACTCCGGTGGGGCCGGTCTTCGACGAGCGGGCCTCCTCCCGCATCCGCTCCACGGTGGCGCGGAGTGAGTCCTTCGGGCGGGCGTTGAGGTCCCGGTACTCCATCAGGCGACCTCCTCGTCCTCGTAGTCGATCGGTCCGTCGTCCTGGAACTCCAGGTCGACCGTGGCGGAGGTCCAGTTGCCCTTCGCGGCGATGATCCGCTTCGGGGTCGTGCCCTTCGGGACGGTCAGCCAGTCGTCGCCCATCGTGAGGTTGGCGGCGTCGCCGACGTGCCAGTGGCCGATCTGGCAGCGCGGGTCGGCGCCGTCGATCTTCACGGAGATCTGGGTGACGGGAGCGCGGGCCGCGGCGAGCTCCGCCTCGGCGTGGGTGCGGATGAGATCGCCGTTCTCGGAGTCGCTCGTGGACCCGACGACTTCGAGGAGCGGCATCTGGTCGTCGAGGCGGGAGAGGTCCTGCACGACTCGGGCGAGGATGCCCGCGCCCTCGCCGGCGCCGGTCCAGTAGACGCGGTTCGCGATGCGGGCCGCGTCGGTCTTCACGTCCACCTTCGAGATCGGTGACCTCGTGGAGGTGGTGTCGAGGTCCATCGTCCAGTCCTGCGCGATCTGCGGCTGCGCCGCGGTGCCGTTGACCATCACCCACTCGAGATGGGTGCCGTCGTCGGTCCAGCGGGGCCGGAACATGATGTCGGGTCCGTTGCGGACCTTCGTCAGCTCGGTCAGGCGCTTCCATGCGCCGTTGTTCGAGAGGTTGAAGCCCTCGTAGTTGCGGCGGTTCAGGGTCGCGCCGGTCTCCCGCGGGGTGCCGTAGACGATCGGGAGTGTGCCGCCGACCTTCGCGACGGCGTGCTTCACGACCTCCTGCGCGATCGTGCCGAGCGACATCCCAGTCAGGGACACCACCGACTTCATCAGCGCGGTCTGCGGATCGTTCGGCGACGCGACCGGCTCCTGGGCGAGGACGACGCGCTTCTCGAACACGGCGCCGATCCCTCGGCAGGCGAGGGTCGCGGTCGTCTCCGACTCGGCGGGCGGGCCCATCACCGGGCCCGCCACCCAGGCGTCGAGCGTGCCGTCCTCGTGCTGCCAGGACACCGCGACGCTCGTTCGCATGTGCGACCACCACGCCCGCTCGAGCTGGCGCAGCTGGGTCTTCGAGGTCGCGACCGAGAAGTCCTCGATGCCGTTGAGGGGGATGGACCAGCTGCCGGGCGCCGCGAGGTCGAGCTGGGCGCCCTTCCGGCCGTCCATCGTGCGCACCAGGTGAGCGACCCAGGTCACTGCGCCACCCCGACATGCCAGACCTCGAAGCGGTTCCCGGGGTAGCCCTGGTTCGTGCCCTTGTGGTGCATCCAGCCCGGTCCGGACAGGCCCTCGATCTGGTCCTGGATGTAGTGGACCTTGTGCACTCCCTCCGACAGCTGCTTCGTGAAGCTCATGAAGTTGGTCTGCGGCGCGGCGCGGGTGACGCGCGTCGTGAACGCGAGCTCGAGGACGTCGTCGATGTAGACCCGCCACCGGATCGCTGCCGACGGCTGATCCGTCGTGCCCTCCTGGATCGCGGAGAGGCAGTGCGTCATGTCGAACCGCACCCAGGAGTCGGACGGCAGCGGGCGGGTGCGGCCCACCCCCAGCGTGATCGGGGAGACGTTTCCCTTGATCGCGTTCGCCGGATCATGGAACTGGTGCAGCAGCCCCAGCGACCCTCCGGCCGGGACCGCGAAGTTCCGGTCGACGGACTGCTGCGCCGACGTCGTCGCGGTGATCCCCGCGGGGACGACGAACAGGCCGAGGGTGATGCCGCCGCCCGGAGCGGCGCCCTGCGTCACGTACACCAGCCCGTCCCGGTCCATCACAATCCGGTCCTCACGCGTCCCCGTCGAGGGGGCGGGGAGGGTGTTCACCGTCTGCTGCTCGACCGCGTACTCGAGGCCGAGCCCTGCCGCGGTCTTCAGCACCACGGAGCCCGCCGTGACGAGGTACGCCATGCTCGACGTGCCCTTCACGGTCACGCCGCCCGTCGGCTTGATCCCGGAGGTGTGCCAGTTGGCGCCGATGATCCGCTGCAGCTCCGCCGGGGAGGTGCCCTGCAGGATGTCGACGACCTCGGGAGCGGGCTGCTCGCCGAGCTTGATGGGGGCCTTCGGCCAGGGATGCACAGCCATTGCGTGCTCCTCTCTCAGACGTTGATGTCGCGGTGGCGGACGATCGCCCAGCCGGTGCCGCCCTGCAGGAAGCTGAAGTGCACGGATTCGATCGACCGCGGCGGGACGGACGCCCAGCCGCGCTCACCGAGGAGGTGCGACTGGTCCACGCCGCCGACCGTGACCGCGCCGGCCATGTCGACGGTCACCGGGATGTCCATGAACGTGGGCCACGGGTAGGTGACGCGCTTGTCGCCGACCCCGACGGCGAACCCCGGCGAGTCCGCCCAGACCGTGAACTGCGGTGGCGACGCGGTGTTCCCGTCGTTCCAGATCCAGTCGTCCGTCGCCACCGCCGTGCCGAACGAGATCACCCCGCCCCTCGAGAAGGGGGCGAAGTCGAACCCGACGCCCGCCCCGGCCGGATGCAGGTACGTCTCCCGCCACGGCGTGTACAGCTCCGGATCCGGGGCCGTCAGCGGGATCGAGACCGTGAACGCCGACGGCGAGGTCCGAGCGATCAGCACCTCGCCGGTGCGCTCCACGACGGTCGTCAGCGCCGGCACCCCGGTCTCCTCGACCGTCAGCTCCCCCGCCTCACCATCGGCGAGCGCAGCGGACAGCTGCCGCTTCACGTAGTTCGCGTGCTCCCAGGAGTCGAGGGCGATCTTCGCCTTCACCTCGAGGGTGCGGGAGGAGCGGGTGCGGGTCGTCGGGAACGAGCCGTGGCCGAGTCGTTCCTCGTTCTCGCCCCGCATGGAGAACCCGCCGTACCAGCCGGTGGGCGTGCCGTCGACCCAGAACTCGGCGTGGGGGTCGAGCTCGCGGGACGACGCCGCCAAGGCGATGTCGCCCCGCGAGTTCGTGAGGAGGACCTTCTGGATCATCGGGGCCTCCTCACGCGCTCTCGAGTTCCATGGCGACGCGGCGCATGATCTCGTCGGCCAGACGGTCCACGTCTGCGTCGGAGAGCTGCGTCGCGGTGATCGGCACCGTCACGGACGGGCCGCCGGTGCCGCCGGCCTCGAGCATCTGGATGATGCTCTGGCCCTGCTTGCCGGTGAACACCGGCTCGGGCACCCCGGACTTGTTGTGCACGAGGGACAGGCCGGGCTTGAGCCAGCCGCCCTCGTCGTAGACCAGGGGCTCGATCCCGCCGACGAGACCGCCGTGCGCGTAGCCGCCGCGCCGGTTCCACCCCGCCGCGAGGGAGGGGTAGGTGGCGCGGGTGTACCGGATCGACGCGAGGATGTTCGACAGGGGGTCGAAGATGTCCTTGTCGTAGCCCGGTCGGGCGTAGGCACGGAAGGTCGGGCCGATGACCTGCATGAGGCCCTTCGACGGGGTGCCGCGCTTCGCGTTGCTGTCCCAGTTGTTCACGGCCCTCGGGTCGAAGCCGGACTCCTGGTTCATGCGGCGGAGCAGCGCCTGGAGGTTCGCTCCGGAGAACGCGCCCTCCATCGTCAGCGCCCGAGTCGCGGTCGGGGTCCAGCGCGTGGCCTTCACCCCGGCGACAGTGGTGTCGACCTGGTCCGAGGCCCAGTCGCCGATCTCGCCGAGCTTCCCGGTCGCCCAGTCGAGCGCCGAGCCGATCAGCTTCTTCGGCATCCCGAAGAGGATGTCGCCCCACAAGGTGTCGCCGACTCCGGCCCGGACGGTCTCCTTGATGGAGTCCCACAGGCCGGCGAACGGGTTCCACCATCCGCCGCCGTCGCCGCTGCCCGCCGCGCCGCCGGCGCCCAGGTAGGGCAGCGGGTCGACGTACTTCCCGTCCTTGCGGAGCGAGAAGTGGAGATGCGGGCCCGAGCTACGGCCGGTGGATCCGGCGTAGCCGATCACCTGCCCGGCCGTGACCGCTGCGCCCGAGGGCACTGCGAAGTCGGACAGGTGGTGGTATCCGGCCGTGAGCCCGTTCCCGATCGAGAGCTCGAGCTTCTTCCCCGCCGCAGGGTTCCGGGTCCGGGACGCGGACCCAGCTCCCACCGCGACGAGGCTCGTGCCCGACGGCATGGGCCAGTCGATGCCCTTGTGCCGGCCGCTGCGCGCCCCGAACCCGTCCCCGCGAGGGAACGAGCCACGGAACGGCATGCCGATCTTCACCAGGCCACCGCCGGCGAAGCCGGAGACGAAGTCCGCGAACGACCTGCCGGACGTGCGGGCCTCGTGGTTCGCGCGGAGGAACAGCGACTGGGACTCGCGGTCCCGCAGCCCCTCCGACACGAGCACGCCCTCACCACGGCGAGCAGCGATCAGCTGATCATCACCATCCCGCCAGGACGACTGCCCCGGCAGGATGCCGCCCGTGGTGTACCCCTTGAGGGCCGCGGGCATCTCGAGATGCTTCACGTCCTCGTAGTTCGGGTCGAACCACGCGCCGACCTTGTTGAACGGGTCGATGACGGACTTGTTGATCACGTCCTCGATCACGAACCGGACCGGCTTCGCGGCGAAGCCCTTCAGCTTGTCCCAGGCCGTGCCGATCGCCTCGACGCCCTTCTCGAAGCCGGGCGCGACGTCGTTGGAGATGAAGTTCTTCAGCGGCGTGAAGACCTTGTCCCGCACGAAGACCCAGCCCTTGTCGAGGACGTCCTGCACGTTCTTCCAGACCGGCTTGATGATCGACTCGTACAGCCACGAGAACACCGGGCCGACGACGTTCCGCACGGTCCAGTCGATGATCGAGAAGATCACCTTGATGACCTTCCAGGCCGTGTCGATGGCCCAGGAGATGCCGTTCCATGCCGGGACCACGACGTTCTGCCACAGCCACACGATCGTCGGACCGACGATCGCGGTCAGGAACCACTTCAAGGCGTCGAGCGCCGGGAAGATCACCGAGTTCCAGGCCCACGAGATGATCGCCCCGATGGTGGTGAAGGCCGGCGAGACGATGTTCTGCCAGAGCCACACGATGTTGGGGGCCAGGGTGTTGGTCAGGAAGCCGTAGAACTCGCCCAGGGCGGGCTTGATCACGGACTGCCAGGCGAAGACGATGAACGCGCCGATCGCGGCGAACACCGGCTGCACGTAGTCGGTCCAGAGCCGCTGCACGATCGGGAACATCTCGTCGCGGATGTAGCCGACGAGCTGCTGGATCGCCGGGACCACGACGCCCATCACGATCTGCGACCAGTAGTCGCCGAGCGTCTGGACCCACTGGACCACGACCGGGATCACCTCGCCGGCGACGGCCGAGAGGACATCCCACCCGGTCTGCAGCGCAGGCCAGAGCGTCGTCGAGAACCACTCCCCGACGGCGCCGACGGCCTCCTGCAGCCACTCGAAGCCCGCGACGATCACGGGCAGCGCCGTGGTGGTGAACCACTCCGTGACCGCGCCGATCGCGATCTGGATGCCCTCCCACGCCGTCTGCAGCACCTGCGCGCCGAGCTCGGTCTCGGTGAAGAACCACGTCAGCACGCCGACCGCGGCACCGATCGCGAGGGGGATCCAGCCGATCGCGGCGAGCGCCCCGGAGATCACGCCGCCGAGCGACATGATGGCGCCGACGACCGCGGTCCCGCCGAGGTAGAGCAGGAACCCGCCGACGCCGGACAGGATGGGGATCAGGTTGTCGCGCAGCCAGCCACCGACCTCGATCGCGGCGTCGCGCAGCATGAGGAGCGCCCCGACGGCGGGGTGGTCCTCCTCCCAGCCGAACGCGTCACGGAGCGCGCCGGTGAAGTCCCCGCCGACGACGAGGTCCCAGATGCCCTTGATCCCGTCCCGGACCCGGAACAGGAAGTCGACGGCGGCGGAGTCCTCTTCCCAGCCGAACGCCGCGGTGAGCGCGCCGGTGAAGTCCCCGTTGACCAGCAGGTCGTAGATCCCACGGACTCCCTGGGAGAACGTCTCGATGTAGGGGGTGACCTTCTCGCCGAGCCCGTCGACGAACGCGGTCACGCCGCGCAGCGCCGGGGCGATCAGGGGGTAGAAGTCCTCGAGCGCGGACGCGCCGAGGCGCGACACCGCGGCCTTCAGGTTCGCGAAGGAGCCGCGGACGGTCTCGCCGGACTTCTGGGCGGCGCCGCCGAGGTTCTGCTCCATCGCCTTCGCGAAGACGTCGAAGCCGACCTCGCCCTTGGACCCGAGCTCCTGCGCCTCGGCGGCGGTGACGCCCATGACGTCGCCGATCATCTGCCAGATCGGGATGCCCGACTCGAGCAGCTGCATCGCGTCGTCGCCCTGGAGCTTCCCCTTGGACGCGACGGACGACCAGATCAGTCCCATGTCGCCGATGTCGCGCTTCGCGATCGTGGCGGAGTCCGCGACGAGCGAGAGGGTGTTGGTGAGGTCCTCGCCCGGCTTGATGCCGGCGGCCGTCATCGTCGCGGCCACCGAGGCGGCCTCGCCCATCCCGAACGCGGTGCCCTTCACCGAGGCGAGCGCCGACTCCATCACCTTGTCGACCTCGGCGCCGGACATCTGCAGGCCCTCGAGCGAGGCCCGAGCGTCCTCGATGTCGGCGAGGCGGTTGAAGCCTCCGACCAGCGCACCGCCAGCGAACGCGGCGCCGCCGGCGGCGAGGCCTGCAGCGCCCCACTTCACGCCCTTCCCGATGCCGCCGAGGAGCGCGTCGCCGCGGGACCGGATCCGCTCGGCTTCCTTCTCGACCTCGCGGCCGATGCCCTTCATGCCGTTGACGATCTGCTTCTTCAGACCGCCGGTGCCGTCCATGCCGGACCAGAGCCGCTTCCACGCGGGGAGCGCCTTCTCGGCCTCCTGCGCTGCCTGGCCGGTCTCGCGAGCGAGGTCGTCCTGGGCGCGGGCGTGGTCGGCGGCGGCGTCGCGCGCTTCCTGGTGCGCGACCTTCGACTCGGTGATCGCGGCGCGCAGCGCGATGTCCTCGTTCTCGACCTTCTCGGTGGCCTGGCCGAGCTTCGAGCGCGCACCCTCGAGCTTCGCGGTGGAGGCGGTGACCTCGGCGTCGGCCTTCGCGGAGTCCGCGCGCTTGCCGGCGAGGTCCAGCTCCGCCTTCGCGAGCTCGTCGGTGGATGCCTCTCCGCTCGCGCGGCGCGCAGCGATGTCGCGCTCTGCCCGCTCGACCTCGGCGCTCTTCGACGCGGCGGTCGAGCGGCGCTTCTCGAGGTCGGCCTCGGCGCGCTCGACGTTCGCCGCGGCGGAGCGCTCCTTGTCGCGGGCGTCGATGATGCGGGTCTGGGACTTCCCGACCTCGGAGGCGGCCTTCCGCGCGGCGGTGGCCTGCTCGTCCGCGGCCTTCTTCGCGGCGCGCTCGACCTTCTCGAGCTCCTGCACGACGGGGGAGACATCGGCCTTCTTCGTCTCGGAGTTGATGCCGTCGACGAGCGCCCGGCCACCCTCGGTGCCGGCCTTCTTCGAGGCGTCCTTGACGCCCTTCATGAGGGGGGCGGCGAAGCCCTTCATCTGCGGGAGAACGTCCACCCATGCGGCATCCGAGCGCGCCATCGCCGCCCCCTCTCTATGAAGTTGTGGCGGGGCTCAGGGGCCCCACAAGCGCTCCAAGTTCGCGCTGATCTCCTGCTGCTCGACCTCGTCGAGCACGTCCCCGTCGGAGAACCCGCCATCCACCCCGGGGGCGGGAAGGAGGTCGGGCTGGACGGGCGGTGCGCCCTTCTCGCGAAACAGGTTCGCGAGCGCGGCGTTGAGGACCCGCAGCTGGGACGAGACGTCCCACGACAGGAGCGTCTCGTCGGTCCAGCCGTGGCCGGCTGCGGCGCGGTATGCCGGTGCGTTCAGGGGCAGGTGCTCGACCATCAGCCGCAGCTGACGCAGAGACACCCGCCCCTGGAAGTACTCGCGCAGAGGGTCCCTCGGCGCGTACGCCTGGAGGAGGGACGCCTCCACCGCCTCGGGGTGATCCCCGAGGAGGCTCAGTGCCGAGTAAGCCGCACCTTCTGGGCTTTTTCCTGCGACTCGCGGGAGATCACGCCGAACAGCATCCCCAGGTCATCGAGGCTGTTGCCGTCGGCGACGAACTCCTCGTACTGGTCGCCGAGCAGCACCTCGCAGATCTCGTACTTCGAGGACGCGTCGTCCATCGCCTCCTGCTGCTCGTCGTTCATGAAGAGGGGGTGCGGGAAGGTGTAGACCTTCTCGTTCTTCCCCTCGAACTCGACGGTGCCGCCCTCGGTGCCGACCGCCTCCTCATAGGCGGGCCGGACCTCCTCGAGGCGGTAACGCTTGCGGTTGTTCTTCTTCGACATGCTGGATACCTCCGGGATGCTGGTGTGCTGGTTGTTGAGTCGGCGCGCGCCGCACCAGCGAACGACGCGCGCCGACGATCAGGGGGAGCCGGCGGCGTCAGCCGCCGACCGGGGGCTCCGCGGGCAGGTAGAACGGGCCGTTCTGCGCGCGGCGGTAGGTGAGGTTCGTGGCCGGGTCCTTGTAGAGCCCGAACGTGAACTGGAAGCCCTCCGCGTCGGCGCGGGACAGGGTCCGCTCTCCGAGGTTGGTGACCTTCGCGCGGTACGCCTGCTCGACGCGGTACTTCGTCTGCGAGCCCGTGCCGTCCTGGGTCAGCATCAGCAGCCGGTAGAACGGCGGGTCGGACACCTCGCCGAAGCTGTAGTCCCAGGCCGCGGACTTCGACGCGGGCCACTCGGAGACGGGCAGGCCGTGGTACAGGCCGTTCACCCAGGCGTTCGCCTCACCGAACGTCGCGGCGAGGGTGCGAGCGATCGACTCGATGTCCGACCGGACCGGCTCGACGTCCTGGTCCATGTTGGTGTCGGTCGAGGAGACGTCGTTGCCCTGGGTCACGCCGTCGGTGGTGACGTAGCCCATCTGCCGGAAGTAGTCCGGCAGCGGAGTCGGCTCACCCTCCGAGGTGAAGAGCTCCTCGACCGGGGGCTGGTCGTAGTCGGCGAGCGCCAGGATCTTGTTGCCGTGCTTGAGGACGAGCCGGTTGTCGGTCTCGATGTTGTCGGTCACGAATGCCATGACAGGGGTTCCTTCCACGTGAAGAAGCCCGCCACGGGGATCGTGACGGGCCGGGGCGCCCGGGCAGGGGCGCGCTGAGGTGGGTCTACTGCGGGAGCGGGTGCGGGCGGACGGTGATGTCGAACGTTCCGACCTGCCGCTCGAGGTCGACGTCGTCCGCGGGGACGTCCGCGAACTCGGCCGTGCACTGCACGTCGTCGACGTGCGCGGTGGTGTCCGACTCGGACGGGAGGGTGAACATGTACACCTCGAGCATCTGGACCAGGGAGTTCAGCTCGTCGAGGTCGGGGTGGAACGCCTCCACGTCGAAGGTGTACGTCTTCGAGAAGCCGTCCGAGGGAGGGCCGGGGAGCCGGTCGACCCAGATGCACGGAGCGACCGACTGCCAGCCGTCATCAGGGCGGCGGGAGTAGACCGGCAGCCCCGTGCGGTCCGAGAGGTAGGCGATGAGGAGCCGTGTGGTGTTCGGCCACGCGCCGATGATCTTCGTCATCGCGAGCTCACCGCCCGTGCCGCCCGGAGCATCAGTCGGTACTTGTCGAACCGGGAGGTGCCCCGCTCGTACTTCGCGGCGCCCGGCGCGACGACCCGCGCGTAGGGCCGCTGGAACCCCTGTGCCTTCGTGCCCGGGCGAGTTCCCTCCTCGACCCGGATGTCGGCCGAGAGCTGACGGAGACCCTGACGGGCCGCCGTCGCCTTCGCCCGCGCCGCGACCTGAGTCGCCCGCGCCCGCAGCCGCCGGCGCACCGCCGGGGTCTGCGACGCCTGCTGCACGATCCTTCGCACGTCCACGCCATCACCCCCGATCGAGCTTGAGGAAGAACTCGGTGTGCGGGAACGCGCCGACGAACAGCTGAGGATGCCCATCGACCTGGTACTCGGTGCCGCGCCAGGTCACCCTGTCGTGCGCCTCGACCACGTACGTGAGCGGACCCGAGACCCGGTAGCGGGCCGTGATCACCTTCTCGTTCCCGACCGACTCGGTCGACCCGACCGGCACCACCGAGTAGCCCTCGAGCAGCGTGTCGACGGGCGTCCCGGTCGCGCGACCGTTCGCATCCGGGCGCCCGGTCGCCACCTGGTGCACCGTGAGCGTCTCCCCATGGATGTCGCCGTCGAACCAGCTCATCGCCGACCCTCCGGCCACTCCGGAAACAGACCCTCGAACGGGCCCGGATCCGGGAAGCTCCCCAGCGGGGTCGCCTGTCGGGCCGACGCCGAGCCGTCGAGGATGTCCAGCATCCACGGCGCGTACACCCACGGGTCCCGCGGGTTGCCCGCCTGGTCGAGGGTGATCGATCGCGACTCGGACCCGGAGGTCACCTGCCACGACTTCGCGCCCGGCGTCGGCGGGCCACCGAGGACCGGGAGCACCAGCCACGTCACCACATCGGCGACGTCGGCGGCGTTCACGGTCCCCGCAGCGACCCGCGCGCGCAGCGCCGGCCACCGCCGATCGATGTCACGAGACACCGACCCGATCAGCGCCTCGGCGCGCTGCTTCTCCGCGGGGGAGAGGGGACGCCACGGCGCCGACACCTGGTCGGGCGTGGCCCACGGATCGAGCTCAGCCATGACGCCCCCTCCCGGTCACTTCGCGGCGGCGCCGCGCGCGGCCGACTTCTCGGCCGCCGACTTCTCCGCGGCGGCCTTCTCGGCGGCCGCGCGCTCGGCTGCAGCCTTGTCGGCGGCGGCCTTCGCCTCGGCCTCGGCGACGTCCTGCGGAGAGTCCGCCTCGGGCACCTCGACCTCGGCGATCAGGCCGTTGTTCTTCAGCCGGGTCACGTCCTTGCGGTCGACGCCGGACGGCAGCACCGCGCCCTTGTAGAGGTAGCGCTCCTGCCCGGAGACGTTCACGACGACGCACGCCGCGATGACCTTGATCTGCTTCGCCATGATGATCAGACTCCCGTTCCGGTGATGCGGATACCTGCGTTGGGCTCGAGCACCACCGGGACGGTGATGCGGCGGGCCTGGACGGTGTACATGTCGCGCTCGTCCTTGCGGATCGACTTCCCCTCGAGGCCGTCGTAGCCGACGTAGCCGGGGGAGGTGATCTTCTCGTCGGCCATGCCGCCGAGCTGGTCCCGGTCCACGAGGATCGGGTCCGAGAAGGGCACGTGCTGGGACGTCACCCAGGTGAGGCCCAGGTAGTCCGGGATCACGCCAGAGAGGACGAAGTTCCCGGACTCGCGGGGCACCAGGTCGCTCTTGATGAGCGACGCGGCGACCTTCGCGAACTGGGTCGGCTTCAGCGCCACGACGGAGTAGTCGAAGCTCTCCTCGATGTGGTCCTCCTCGGCCTTCGCCTTCGCGGACAGCACGGTGTCCACGATCGCCTCGCCGCTGGTCCACTGCGCGGGCGCGGCGAAGGTCTGGGCGACCTTCGAGGCGATCACGCCGAGGGCGGTGCCGTCGATGTCGCGGATCATGCCGTTGGCGATCTTCCGCAGGCCGCGGTCGACGGGGTTGATCAGCAGGCGGCTGATCGCTTCGTCGGTCACGTCGGAAGCGAGACCCGTCTTGCGGGTCTTCGCCGAGGCGAGCTCGCCCGTGGTCATGACCGTCTTCGGGTACTCGCCGCCGGGAGCGATCGCCTCCGGGGAGTCGGCGGGGAAGATCTCCTCGCCGGTCTCGTAGAGGATCGCGCCGCCCTCGGCGGTGAAGCGGCCCGCGAGGAGGTAGTCCGCGATGAACTTGTGGTCGAGGATGGTCGCCAGCCGCTTCCGCAGGAGCGACGGGGTCTTCATCAGGTGGTGGATCTCCGTGGTGGTGAGGTCGGAACCGACCTTCACCGGAGTGCCGGGGTAGCTGTAGGCCACGATGAGCCCTCCTTTCAGGCGAGGTGGAAGCGGACCGAGGCGGTCGCGCCATCAGCGGCCGCCGCGAGCGCGAGGCCGATCGTGCCGGTCTCGGCGGTCGCGACCTTGCCGTCGGTGGCAGCCGCGACCCGATCACCCGCCGCGATCGCGCCGGCAGCGATCGGACGCTGCACGGCACCGGAGTAGACGGTGACGAGCTCACCCTCGGCGGCGTCGAAGCCGGCGACGCCGGCGACCTTGGTGGAGCCGGCGGCCGCGTGGGCGACGGTGCGTTCGCCGGTGATCTCGACCAGGCGGCCACCGGTCACGTCCGCCGAGGCGGTGAAGGTGACGGCGTCGCCGGGGCTGAACTGGGGCAGGTAGTCGGCCATGCTCAGGCCTCCTTCTCGGTGGTGGGCCAGTACTTCGCGTACACGGCGTCCTCGTCGGTCGACTCGTCGACACCGCCCGTGAAGCCCGCGGGCGCCATCGGGATCGTGCCGGGAGCCAGGGAGGCGAGCACCTCGGTGGCGCCCTCCTCGTCGGCGGCCAGCTGCGCGAGCCAGTGATCCCGGCGCGCCGGAGCGACCCGGCCGTCCTGGATCGCGGCATCGACGACGCCGGCGCGGCGGTCGGAGATCTGCTGGGCGCGGGCCTCGGCACCGGCCCGGGCGTCAGCGCGCAGCTGCTCGACCTGGTCGGCGTCCATGAGCACGGTGCCCTCGGGCGGGGAGAAGCGGGGCGCGGGCTCGGCACGCTCGGCGAGCGCCTCGTCGACGGCCGCGAGGATCGTGTCCTCGGTCGCGTCGGCGTCGGTGATGCCGAGCCGGTCGATCAGCCCCTTCTTGATGGTGTCCGACATGGGGTCGGGTCCTTCCTTCTGGGTATGGGTGGGTTCCACCGGCTCGGCCGGAGGCTTGTGGTCGCCGTCGGCGAGCGCCGCGGCGAAGTCGTGGTGATACGGATGCCCGAGAACGGACGCTCCGCCATCACGCTGAACGGCGCTGGCTGCTCGGCCAAGCGGCGGTGCGGGGGCGTCGGCGCGGCCGGCATGGGCGAAGATCGACAGGTCCAGGCTGTTCTTCACGTCGGACTTGTCGCGGTCGGTGTCGACGCGGTCGGCGAGACCCGCGGTGACGGCTTCCTCGGCCGAGTACCAGGTCTCGGCGAGCATCGCCTCGCGCCAGGTGGCAGGTTCGCCGCCGGCCTTCTCGGCGTAGATCGAGGCGATGTTCTCGCTGACGCGCGTGAGGTCGTCGGCCATCTTCTGCATGTCCTCGGCGGGGCCCCAGCAGAGGCCGGAGGCGTCGTGGATCATCAGCTCGCTGTTGCGGCCCATCACGACCTCGTCGGCGCCCATGGCGATGAAGCTCGCGGCGGACGCGGCGATCCCGTCGATGTGCGCGACGACGTGGGCCTCGGTGCGGCGGATGACGTTCAGGATCGCCATCGCGTCGAAGACGTCACCGCCGGGCGAGTTGATGAACAGATCGATGCGGTCGGAGTCGAGCGCGGTCCAGTCGCGGACGAAGTCCTTCGCGGTGACCCCAAACCATCCTCCGATTGCGTCGTAGAGGTAGACCTGCGCGGTGCGGGTCTCCTCGTCGGACGCCATACGGAACCAGCGCTCGGAGCGCGGGAGGGGCGGGGTGCGGCGGGTGTCGGTCATGTCCCCTCCTCAGGGGTCGGAGCGGGCTTGTACTCGCGCGCGGTGTCGGCGTCGGCCGGCGGGAAGGAGTACATCGTGCGGATGTGCTGCTCGAGCTTGTCGTCGGCGGTGAGCGCACCGCACTCGATGAGCGCCCGGATCCCCTCCGCCGTGGCGGGGTGGCGGGACCCGATCTCGTCGAACACGATCCGCGGGGCGGGCTCCTGCTCGCCCCAGTTCAGATCGACGAGGTCCTCGACGATGTGCTGCGTCGCGACGGACGCGATGTCCTGCGCGACGGTCTGCAGCGAGAGGGTGAAGAAGTCCGCGAACGTCTCGCCGAGCGCGTAGGAGCCCGTCGAGTTGTCTCCGCCGAGGTTCAGGAAGTTCGCGAGCACGGCGCGGGCGATCTGCTCGTCGTAGTAGCGGATCGGCTTGTCCGCGTCGGGCAGCGCACCGGACACCCCGGCGAGGGTCAGCTTCGCCCCGTGAGGGATCGACGCTCCCGCGTTGTTCCCTGACCGGACCGCCTTCGAGATCTGCAGGCCCGCGGTCACGTCGTTCTTCGCCCAGTCCTCACGCTCGGCGAGGGTGCCCATCACGGGCGGCTCCGCGCCCTCGTAGACGGGGATGCCCATGCCGTTGCGGTCGACGGTCTGCGCCTGGACCCGCAGCAGCCGGTCCTTCAGCATCCAGAACTTGTACGCCGGACGGAGCAGCGACGAGCCGAGCCAGTTCCCGCCCTCGCGGTCGTTGACGTAGACCACGAGCCGCTCGATGCCCATGCGGGAGTCGGTGCGGCGGTTGCCGAGGCCGTGCTGCTCGAGCGCGATCAGACCACCATCGGCGGCGACGTCGACCTTCGAGATGGTCCGAGGCGGGCGCCATCCCAGCTTCCGCAGCCGGGCCCGGCCCTGCTCGTCGAGCCGGTAGACCTGCTCGAACGGGGAGTGCCCGAACACGAGCATCAGCAGCGCGAGTCGGAGATGCTCTGACCACGCGAAGCGGTCCCTGGTGCGGACCACCGGCCGCGCCGGCTCGCCCTGCACCTGCAGGCCGAGGTCGTCAGCGATCAGCTGCACCACCTCAGGCCGAGCGCCGTTGGGGTCGATCCGCCACTCCGTGCGCCGGATCGGGAGCGTCACGGCGCGGAGCACCGAGATCACCTGCGCGTCCTGGCGACGCATCCGGTCGTACACCTCGAGGTTCTTCGGCCAGATCAGCTCCGGCGTCTCCTCGAGGTCGTCGATCGCCGACCACCACGAGTTGCTCGTCGAGGCGTAGCCCTTCTCCGTCTGCGGAACCGTCACGCTCCACCTCCTCTCAGAATCCGATCGTGTTCAGGTCGTCGGCCGGGTCCCACCGGTCGCCGACCTCGGCGAGTCCCGCGTCGTCGAGCGCGAGCGCCGCCGGCGGCGGCGGTGTCTCCTGGACTCGCTTCTTCATCAGCCACAGCGCACCGATCCACGCGATCAGCGGCGCCACGTCCACCGGCGAGCGCTTGCGGTCGATGACCCAGCCGTCGCCGAGCTCCTTCCGCTCGGCGAGCGCCGCAGCGTTGTCGAGCGGGGGCTGCTTGTTGTGGCGGACCTTGCCGTCGCGGACGTCCTCGAAGGAGTCGCCGTGCGCGATCAGCAAGTCGCCGCCCTGCCAGGGCTCGACGGGGATGTCGAAGCTGGGGTCCTCGTCGAAGTCCTTGAGCAGCCCGGAGATCGGGGCGCCCTTGGTCTGGCCGGTGACGGCCTGGAAGCGGGGCCGCCACTCGTGGGTGAGGAGCCAGTCCTTCACCCAGTCGTCGCCGTGGCGAACAGCGCGGACCTCGACCTGGGCGGTGCCGTCGGCGCGGGTGCCGGCGAACGTGACCCAGGTCTGCGACTGGTTCGCTGACTTGTCCAGGCCGACCCAGACCGGTCCGACGAGGCGGTCCGCGTCGGCGACCTGCTGGGTGCCGTCCGGCAGCGTCTCCGGCTCGTTGGTGGTCTCCTCCCACGACCCGGGCGGGAAGATCCCGTCGACGGTGCCGTCGGGCCACTGGCAGAGCACCTCGGTGCGGAACACCCACTCGGGGTCGGTGCGGCAGTCGGAGGCGAGCTTCTTCTCCCGAATGCGGTAGCCGAGGAGGGGGTTGGACTGGGCCCATCCGTCGCGGTCGCGGCGGTCGATGCCCGGCGTCGCGGAGTACTCGGCAAGGAACAGCGTCTCCTCGTCCTGCTCCCAGTCCTCCGGGTCGTCGTCCTCGTAGAGCTCGTCGTCGTCCTCGAGCGAGGCCTCGATGTCGAGCTCGGTCGGGCCGGCGGCGGGCAGGACCTTGTTCAGGCCGTCCGGGTCGCCGACGACGGCGTGCGCCATCTTCCGGAGGTACGAGAGGACGACGGAAAGGGCGTCGCCCGCGTTGGACAGGCCGAGCACGAGCGCGTAGTCCTGCGCCTGGGTCGTCTTGGTGATCGCGCCCCAGGCCGCCCAGTTCTTCTGCTCGCGGAGCTCGTCGAGCATGATCAGGTTCCCGGAGAGGCCACGGCCGGCGGAGCGGGATGCGGCCTTCACCTTGTAGCGGGAGCCGTTCTCGAGCACCAGGGTCTTCTTGCCGTTGACCCGGATGACGTTCGCGACGAGGTCGGAGAGGTCGTCGTCCTCGTCCTCGGTCTCCTCCAGGAGGAGGTTGACCGCGTCCTCCCAGATCTCCTCCGCCGTCTCGAGGTCCTGCGCGGTGCCGAGCACCAGCGGCCACTCCATCTCGAGCATGAACCACAGCGCGAGGACCTTCGAGATGGTGCTCTTGCCGTTCTGCCGGCCGACGAGCAGCACCGCGGTCTGGAACCGCAGCGACCCGTCCTCGTTCCGCTCCAGCAGCCGGATCACGAACGACCGCTGCCACGGGTACAGGTGCACCCGCAGCACGTCGGTCGCGAACTCGATCACGCGGAAGCCCCACGACGTCGCCGGGGTCAGGAGGCGCTTCGGCGGCGTGACGATGCGGGGCTCGGTCGAGCCGTAGCGCTTCCCGTCCGCCGGCGGGCCGCCGACCGCGGCACGGTACTCGGCGCCCACGTTGATCTCGTGGAGCGGCACCGTCGGCCGGTCGAGCACGGCGGTCACGCCGAGTCCTTCACGATCCGCATCGACGACGCGCGCCCGCCCTTCTTCGCGGGCTTCTTCGTCGCCTCAGATGGCGGGGTCGCTGGTGTCACCTGCAACGCGGCGCAGCCCTTGAGGTAGGACGGGATCGTGCCGTAGGCCGCGGACTGCATCGCGTGGAGCCCAGAGCGCTGCGCCTCGTCGATCAGCCACGCGAGCGTCTTCACCGCCTCGATCGTGCCGGCGTACTCGGCGCGCCCCTTCAGGTGCTCCGCCGCGGCCACGGACTTGCAGGTCGCGTCGTACATCGTGCCCCGACGCCGCTTCGGCATGCTGTTCGGCGGCGCGAACTCAGCACCCCACGTGTTCAGCTGCTTCGTCATGTCCTGCAGCGTGCTGATCGAGGGGTTCCGGACCATCCGCCCGGTCGCATCCTCGATGCGCACGCCGTTCTCCTGGACGTCCTCGGCGGCCTTCCGGAAGGCGTGCACCTGGGTGCAGTACACCTCGAACCGAGTAGCGTCCACCGAACGGCCCTCGGGCATGCGCCCCATGACCTCGTCCCAGATCGCTCGGACGTCGTCAGACAGGTGCTCGGGGGCCTCCATTCAGCACCTCCCGTCGAACGTGCCGGACACGAGCGGTGAACGCCGACATCGGGCCCGAGTAGCGGATCCTCCGCGCCACACCGGTCGCCGGCATCCGCGGGTAGGCATCGAGAGACTCACGGATCAGCGGCTCGAGCTCGTCGAGCCGGTCCATCGCATCCCGCCGGTACACCACCGGCCGAGACGGATCCAGAGCACGGCGCACCGTGTTCCGCGAGATCCCCAGGTCCCGAGCGATCGCCCGGATCGGAGTCCCCTCGGCGGCGAGCGCTCGGATCGGCAGCCGATCGTGCACCACGATCACCTCCCTGCCCGGGTCCACATTCCTGCATGGTCACTCATGACCAGGCATACCCCCTCACGCCCTCCGGGGGGAGAGGCCGGTCGCGGCGGTCCCCGGCCGGGAGGCGGGGGGCCGGATCTTCCGGCACCCCCTGCATGACTATGCATGCATGCGTGGGTCAGGTCACAGCTCAGCTCAGGTCATCAGGCCCAGATCGTCTGGCTCGTCCAGGACGCTCCACGAGACGAAGCGCGGCGCTGCGTCGTCGTGATCGAAGGCGGTCCACCAGCGGTTGATGCCCGCGAGCGTTCGGACCATGTCGTCCCGGCCACGAGCCCGGACCCGAGCAGCCGACACCTCGGCCGGCTCGAGCACGAGCATCACGTGCGTCGCGCGCACCAGCTCCGCCCAGCGGCGCCGAGCCGACGACGTCGCGCCCGCTCGGATCACCACCGCGTCGGCGTGCCGGCGGCGGCCGAGGTCGTCGAGCGCAGCCTGGAACTGGGACTCGGTCGTCCACGCCGCGTCGTCCCGATCGAACACCTCGAGCCCCGAGGCCCGGGCCGCGGTCGTCTTGCCCGCACCCGGCGGGCCGCACAGCAGCACCACTCGACGCACCGCTCCACCTCCGTCCATCGACCGGCTCGGCAGCAGAAGGAGTGGCCGCCGCCGAGCCGGCCGAGACGAGGGAGCACGACCGGGCGCGCCGAGCGAGGCGCCGCGACCAGGTGCTCGACCCCGAACCCCGGAGCAGGTAGCAGCACCCCGGGGCGATCAGGAAGACATGACCCCGAGGTCCGCCGGGTCCCCGGGCCCCAGCCCCGTGTTGCACAGCAGGTGGGCCGGGGCCCAGTTCGACGGCTCCCACCTCAGGTGAGGGAACGCGCTCTGCGACTTCACGTGCTGGACCGAGCACGACGACGGGTGCGGGTAGCGGAGCGAGTAGTCGATCGGCTGCCGGCAGATGCAGCACGGCGAGCCCTGGGCCTCACCACGCCGACGCACGAACTCAGTCGCCTGCTTCTTCCGCCGACCACCCCACGCAGGGAGGACAAGACCGTCACTCACATCGACCCCACCTCCTCGAGGACTCGCGACCATGCGAGAAAGGGGTGCCGGCGGCTCGGGTCCGAGCAGGGGACCAGGAGCGTGGCAGGGCTGGCCCGGCCGCCGGCAGACATGGCAACGGCCCGCTCCGCGAAGCGCGGACAGGCCGTTGGGTGCAGTACACCAAGATCACGTTCAGGATGGGATAAGCATGGGATAGCGTCAAGGACCCCCAAGTCCGCGCGGCGTGTCGCGCGGCCGGAGCCACCGAAGTGCACGCCCCGGAAGGCGCAGCGCCCAGCAGACCGCGCCGTAGATCGCCCACCACACCGGGTCGATCACAGGCACATGCCCGCGCCGGCGACGCACGCCCTCGAGGATCCCTCCGAGTAGCAACACGAGACCGACGACGAGGTAGAAGACCACGAGCCCGGCCATCATCGCCGCCTCCTCGGTCGAGCCTCCGACACACGGCGCACGACCTCGGGAGTCAGCAGGTGCAAGGCACGCCCACGGACGTACCCATGGACCGGCAGCTCCTTCCGCGACCACTCGGCGGACAGTCCGTACATCTTCGTGATCCACTCTCGGTCCACGACCAGACCTTCAGCCTTCTGTTCGGCGTGCACGAGCCACCTCCCGCATCTCCTCGAGAGTCCCGCCCGACGTCGCTGCCTCGATCACGAGATCCCGCATCGACCTCGACGGCCGCCACAGACCCATCAGCCCGCGAGCCTTCCGACGCAGCTCGAACAGCTCCGGCCACATCTCGTCGACATACCAGGCCCGAGCCACGACGAAGCCGGCGTTGCTCCTCAGCCACCGAGCGACCTCGGCGGTGTTCCCTCCCGTCGCGACCCAGGCGCCCGACGGTGTCCTCGTCCACGACGACCACGCTGGGTCGAGCTCCTCGAGCCCGCACTCCTCGGCCGCGAGGTCGCACCACGGCACGAGCACTGCATGGATCTCCCGCGCCAGATCGAGACCCGACACGTTCACCAGCACCGCGGAGCCTGAACCACCACCCGACGGCCCCTCCACCTTCCGCTTCGGCCACCGAGGTAACACCCGAGCAGCCTCCTCCAGATCATTGACCATCCCCAGGAACTGGTTCACCCGGGGATCCACCATCACCCTCACCGCTTGCCCCTCCTTCTCCGACCACGCTTCCGTCTCCTCCCAGGCGGGGCCGCCGTGCCGGCGGCCCCCTGCCCGGTCCTGCCCTGCCCTGCCCGGCCCGTCCCGTCCCTACCCGTCCCGGGAAATCCGGATCCTTCCGCCTCAGCTTCCAGAAGCGATCTGCCGGGAGCGTTCCGCCTGGCTGAATGCGGTTTCTGGACGACCTCAGGTGCGACCTGATCGAGCGTGAGGTCCGCGTCAGATGCCGCCGAGCGGTGACCTGCGCGCTGCTCGCCGCCGGTGTGCGGCGCCGCGTCAGCAGGCTCCTCGGTGGCACGCGCAGGCACCGCGTGCTCGTCGGCCGGGGCGTGCCCCCGCGCAGTCCCGTGTCGCTGTTCGCCGCTGGTGTGCGGCGCCGCGGGCTCCGGACGCGTCTGGGGGGCTGCAGGTCGCTGTTCGCCGCTGGATGCGGTCGCCGCGGTCCCTGTGCCCTCGGTGGCCGGCGCCGCCCCGGGGACGGGGCGCGCGTCGGGTCGGGTCTGGGCTCCCGGCCGGCGGTCCTTCGCGCCGCGCTGGCGCTTCGGGATCGTCAGGCCGAGCTCGGTGAAGACCGTGCCGTTCTCCGCGAACCACGCGAGCGTGGACTTCGAGAAGTAGCGGACGGACTCCTTCGGCGCGGCGAGCAGGGGGTAGCGCTTCGAGCGCTGCTCCCCGGCGTCCCGCCGACCGCCGTTGCACGACCGGCACGCGACGACGAGGTCGTCAGCGGACTGGGCGCGCTGGCCGGGCTTGAGGTGGTCGTACGTGCCGCCCCGGCCGCCCTTGCGGTCGAGCCAGTTCACGACCTCGCCGCAGTAGCGGCACGCATCGCCGTCCCGCACCCTGACGGGCAGGACCAGCGAGAGGTCAGCGACGTCGGCCTTCCGGGCGTTCTCCCAGTCGATCTCCTCCCGGGTGCGGAGGTGGTGGAAGTCCCCGTCGGCGACGAGACGGATCATGCGCCGGCCGTCCTCGACGACCAGCTCCAGCAGCCCCGTCTGCGAGGCCTGCACGAGCAGCAGCTCGTAGCGGGGGCTCAGCGCCATCGCGGTGCCCATCGACACCCGGTAGTCCGAGCCCTGCTGCGCCGCCTGGATGAACATCCGCGACACGAAGCCGTACACCTCGTTCACCGACCACGGCTCCGCCGTCTCGAGCTCGGCGATGTCGAGCACCCGCTCGTCCATCGCCGCGGTGTCACCCGTCTTTAACCAGGCCACAGGCCCATCCCTTCCTCAACTCGAACACGCACACTCGCCCGTGACGGGGTTGATCACCCGGTCACAGGACCCACAGGTCTCAGCCATCGCTCATCACCTCCTCCCTCCTCTGCTCGGTCCCCGCCCGTGCTCGAGCAGCTGCCGGCGAGCGCCGGCGCCGTCGCGCGGGGTGAGCGGGAGCGGGGTCGCCCGGGCCGCGAGGACCTGGACGAAGCCGAGGGCGTCGCGCACGGCGGCGCGGATCCGGTCCCAGATCGCGTCGAGCCAGTCGCGCGCGAGGCGGTTCGAGGGGGCCATGGCCGCGCGGGTGCGGCGGCGCTTCCGGATCGCGCGGCCGCGACGGCGCCGGCGGGGCTGCGCGGTGATCATCGAGTCGCCTCCCACGGGATGACGAGGCGGGTCATCGGAGCCCACACCTAGGGCAGGGCAGGCGAACGGGAACCATCTGCGGCGCAGGTGGCGACAAGTGAGTGATGTTGATCTGGCTCCTCGCCCGCTCCTCCTCGGCTTCGATGGGCACGAGAGCCGTCCAGCCGACCATCGCACCGTCGCTGACGAGACCGTCTGTAGACCGCCAGAAACCAGTCGTGGTGCGTGGATACGCGGGGAGCTTGTGGGCGTGGTCCATGCCGGCCCCTTGGGAGTGTCGCGCCAGCGTTCCGCTAGGCAGTGCTTCGGCCTGCTCGGCGCTGGTGATCGGGGTCGGGACGTAGATCGTCGTGGTGCTCATGCGTCACCGTCCTGGCGCTCGAGCGTGGCGGTGAGCTCGCGGACGGCGTCGGCGTGGTCGAGGATCGCCCACGCGATCATCGCGGTGGCGCCCACCTGGGCCTGCTCAGGGAGCATCGGTCGCGTGCCGACCTGCTCCGCGACGTCCGCTGCCGCTTTCGCGAACGGCCGGTCGCGCAGGTACTTCTTCATCTTCGGGTCCATCAGAGTCGGCTCCAATCGATCTCGCGGGTGTGGATGAGCATCGGCAGGCCCAGGAGGGTGCCGTGGAGGACGTTGTCGTCCGTGACCGGGAGGCCGAGGCCCTCCGCGCGGAGGCTGTAGAGCAGCACGCCGGGGGAGCGATGGAGACGCCACGGCTTCCCGTAGACACGGTCGGCCCAGTCGGTGATGCGGAACATCGCGGCGGGCTTCTCGTCGCCGACCTGGCTGTCTTTCGACAGCAGCGGGACGACCTCGCCGGCGTACGGGTGCGGGTCCTCATGAGGTGTGCGGGCCACGGGGCCTCCTTCGGGCAGGGCGGGAGTAGCAGGCGACGCAGTCCGGGTCCTCGACGAGCGCGGCGCGGTCGTCGAGGAGAACGGGGACGCCGCAGAGGGTGAAGCGGGCGCCGTCGTCGGGAGTGCCGATCGAGGCGACGACGTGGGCGACGCGGCCGCGGCGCAGCCGGACTCTGGTGCCGGGGCGGTGGCGGGGGATCATCGGTCACCCGCGTCGGCGCGGTGGACGAGCTGGACGAAGTCGGCGCGGAACGCGGTCTG
The DNA here is from genome assembly GCF_001807385.1 of Brachybacterium sp. HMSC06H03. Taxonomy (NCBI): domain Bacteria; kingdom Bacillati; phylum Actinomycetota; class Actinomycetes; order Micrococcales; family Dermabacteraceae; genus Brachybacterium; species Brachybacterium sp. HMSC06H03. The sequence continues at coordinate 29,403 of NZ_KV788909.1, forward strand.
CTCGACGGCGGTGACCTCGTAGTCCGCGCCCGAGAGGTGGAGGTCCGTGCCGAGCAGGTCCCGATCCCGGTGGATCGTGTACTTCCCGCCGTCCTCGGGACCACCGCGGAAGAGCACGACCTGCCGGCCACGATCCACAGGCTCCGGCAGCTCCGGGCCCGGGGGCTCCGGGGCCGGTGGTGGGGGCGGGCAGGAGTGCGCGGCGTATAGGAACGTCCACACCGCGGCGGAGCCGGCCCAGAGCGCGAGGATCCAGTCCTGCGCGAGCAGCGCGGGGATCACGTACCCGCCGGCAGCGATCCCGAACACGCACGGCGCGACGAGGCGCAGCACAGCACGGGCACGACGAGGTAAGCGGGTCATCTCTTCTCCTCGTCTCGTCGGGCGGCACGGGCGGTTCGTTGCGCGGCGATTCGCTCCCGGGTGCGGCGCATGTCCTCTGCGATTCGTGTCCCGGCGGCTTTGAGCCACGCGGCCTGCTCGTGGGCGGACATGGCGACGATCTGTTCTGCGCGCTCGCGTTCCTCGCGCTCGGCCTGTTGCGCGGCCAACCGCATATCGGCGTCGTTGGGGTGGTACGGCATCAGCGGGCCTCCTCGTCTCGTCGGGCGGCACGGGCGGAGTCGAGCGCCTGGATCGTGGGGCAGGGGTACGGGTAGTCCGTGCAGTCGAATGCGTCCTCGGGGCAGCACTCGGTGCAGAACTGCTGGCCGGTCGGCTCGTTGAGGCAGAGCTCGTCGCCGCCATGGCTCGCCGTGCTCCACTCGTGGGACTCGGACTCGGTGCAGTCCTCGGCGAGGGTGTAGACCTGCGCGGGGCGGTGCAGCTCGCGCACGGCCTTCTCGGCGTCGGTCGGCTCCTGCGCGGCGATGTGGGTACGCGTCCACAGTGCGCCGATCTCGAAGCCGATGCGTCGGTTCATGCGGGCGTGGGCGGGAAGCGGGCGGCCGTCCGCCTGGTCCCGGGACCATCGCCGCTCAGCTTCTGCGCGTGCGGCCTCGGTGAAGGGGTCGGTGGTCATCGGGGGTCCTCCTCGGCGACGACACGGACGCGCATCGCTGCGAGGTGGTCCGCGAGGGCGCGCCGTTGCTCGGGGGTGAGCGCCCCGCCGAGCGCGGCGGCGTTGGCCTGCCGCAGGGGCTCGTCGATCCCCTCGGATCCTTCGGGGCGCGGCGGGTCCAGGAGGCGGCGGCTCACGAAGCCGGTGGGGTCGGTGTCCGGGATCGCCTCGCCGTCCGTGAACGGGCCACGCATCCCGCCCGCATGGTTCCGGGTGATGTACTTGGCCCCGGCGGGGATCATGCCGTCCGCGGGGACGTGGGCGGCGTCCCACGCGGCGTCCAGGTGCTCGCGGGCCGTCATCGCGTCCGGGGTGAGGGGGCGGGGCTCAGCGGCGCGGAACCGCTCGTGGCACTCGATGTTCTCTCGGGCCAGCACTCGCACACTCGCCAGAGCCTCGTCCCGCTCCCGCTCGGCCTTCTCGCGCTCACGCTCCGCCTTCCACCACATGGCGTGGTAGTCCACCGCGGCGTCGGCGTTCTCGGCCTCCTTCTCGATCAGCGCCGCCGCGACACCGCCGTCGGCGTAGTCCGGGGATTCGTGGCGCTCGTACGCGCCGAGGGTCTTGTCGGTCATCGGGAGTCCTTCGGGATCGGGTGGTGGGTGATGGTCACGGCCGGCTGCTCGCCGGGGCGCTTGGTGACGGTCTGGGAGGGGTGGCAGGGGCAGTCGAGGGTCCGCTCGTGACGGCGGGTCTGCCGGGCGGGGATCTGGTGGAGGACCTGCATCACGCCGCCTCCGCGCTGGGCTTCATGCGGCGCCGCTCGCTATCGGACGTGCCGCCCCAAACACCGAACTCACTCCGCTCGAGCGCGAGGGCAAGGCACTGCGCACGGACCGGGCAACGGCGGCAGATCGCCTTCGCCTCCCGCGTCGAGCCGCCCTTCTCCGGGAACCAGAGATCCCCGTCGACCTGGGCGCACAGCGCGTTGGCCATCCACGGCTCGGGCCGGGCCAGGGTTCCGTCCATCACGACGCCACCTCCTGCAGGTGCTTGCTGATCCACTTCGCGAGCAAGGGATGGGCCTGCTCGTGCTCGTACGCCATCTCCGCCGCGCGGCGCCGCACCTCCGCGACGGGGCGGCGGGACACCGCGGCCTGCGAGACGACGACGAAGTCGCCGGCGCCGGTGCGGTCGATCCGGACCGTGGGGTCGCCGGGCAGCAGCTCCACGCCCTCCGCCTCGGCGAGCTCGAGGAACGGCCACCGCACATGCCGGGCCAGCCGCTCCCGCGTCAACCCGCCGTAGTACGGGAACGTCGCCACGAACCGGCCACGCGCCGTGACCTCCCCGGACCGGGCCTGCTGGGCCGCGCTCATGCCGCCACCTCCGACGCCTCGGGGGAACGGAGCCGGCCCGCGGGGTGGCCGTGGAGCACCGCGCGCCTCCGCGCCGTCTCCCACGACCCCCACCCCAGACGGCGCGCCGCCCGGTCGAGGTCCTCACCCGTCGACGCCAGGAACAGCAGCTCCTCCAGCCGCTCCACGACGTCGTCACCCTCCACCGACTCGACAGCCGGAGACGCGGCGGGATCGTCGATCTCCTCGTCGTTCCACATCGCTGGCGGAACCCAGCCGTGGCGCTCCGCCCAGCGGAGCGTGCGCGTGACCGCGGCGCGCTGCGGCGCGGTCGCCGACGGCGGCGCCACATCCCACAGCCCCTCGTACAGTGCCCGGACAGCACGAGCGAGCCGCCCCGACGCCGTCCCCGTCCGCTCGATGTTCGACAGCGTGTTGTGCTCGACGCCCAGCCGGATCGCGAGCGCCCGACGCGACCAGCCCCGAGCATGCAGCGCATGAAGCCTCCGCAACGTGCCCGTCGCATCAATCACCCCGCCATCAGCGGCCGTGTCGATCGACACCCGGACCGCGAGCAGCCGCCGCGCCGTCCCGGGCTCGATACGGCGCTGCGGCGCACCATCTGCCCGAGACGGGTCCCGGTTGATGATCTTCGCGACCGTCGACGGGGACACGCCCGCGAGCTCGGCCACGCGCCGGTACCCGATCCCCGCGGCCTGCAACGCACGGACATGCTCACGGACCGGGCCCGCGTCCACCCGCCGAGGCTCCGCACCGATGAACGCATCCAGCCGCCGACGGCGCTCCTCCGCGGTCGCGGCGTCCGTGCAGGGAGCGCACCGGCACCGGTCCAGCTTGTACATCGTCGCGGTGCCGTGCACGTGCCTGGCGTGCTTGTGGGTGCACTCCCGGGCGACCCGCGGCGCCCGCACCATGTTCGGGCCGGTCATCGGGCCACCGCCGTCTCCGTGAGCGCGTCCCACCAGGCCCGCGCCCACATCGCATCACCCATCGCGGTGTGCGCGCCGGCCACCGCCGGCGGCTGCTCCCCAGCGATCCGCGACAGCTCGTAGGAGCCCTCGGTCAGACCGACCGTCGCGAACGGACTGCCGGCCTCGCGGGCCTGCGTCCACGTCACGAGGTCGATCGGATGGTGATGCCAGGCAGGGGAGTGGCCCCAGCGGCCGAGCATCGCGGCGAGGATCGGCAGGTCGTAGCCGGCCACGTTCGAGCCCACGACCGTGCAGCCCGGCGTGAGCCGACGCGACAGCCACAGCGCCGCCATCTCCTCCGACAGCCACCGCGCACGGCCATCCCGCACCCGCCGATCCTCGAAGCGACCCACCTCAAGCGCGCGCGGGTCCGCGTCGGTGAGGTCGACGTCCGAGACCATGATCCAGGTGCGCTGCTCGGTGCCGTCGATGCGGCGCTCGATCGTGGCGATCTCCCACGGCCTCGCCGAATGCACGTCCAGGGACGTCGCCTCGATGTCGAGGAACACCAGCTTCCTGTCGACGCGGAGCATCAGAGCGCCCCCTCATCGATGACCTCGCGCAGACGCGCCCGCCACTCGGCGAGGGACCGCTCATCGATCCACGGCGCCCGGTGCTCCTCGTCCTCGCGGTGCTCGCTCGAGGGGACGTAGGCGACGAACTCCTCCGCAAGCGGGAACACCGCCACACGGCCCAGCATCCGGACATGCAGCTCGACGCCCAGCGCCGTCGCGGCTCGCGCCACCCGGCCCCACTGCGCCGGCGAGAAGAAGATCCCCGAGTCCAGAGCGACCGCCGGGCGCGGGTCCAGTCCGCGCTGCACCACCTCGAACGCCTGCAGGGCGAGGTCGAACGACGACTTGTCGCCCCGCTCGAGCGTCATCGGGTCCTCGGCCACGTCGACCGTCAGCGACGACCCATCGATCAGGCCCGACACGTCCCGGATCGTCATCTGCCGCTCCGACACCTCGACCGCGAGGCGGTACTCCTGCGCGGAGACCTCCTTCGGCAGCGTCACCTTGAACACCGAGCCGATCGCCTTCACCTGCGCGGCCGGGATCGAGAACGCCCCGAACCCGTCGACGTCCTCGGTCTGCACCAGGCCGGCCGCCGCCGCGCCGCCGTTCAGCGCCGCCAGCGACAGCCCGTCGTGCCGGGATAAGCAGCGCACCGCCGCGTAGGACGGGAAGTCCTGCGGCCGTGCCTGGAACAGCCCCACCGCGCCGAGCATCCGGCAGAACTCAAGGCCGTACACCTCGAACGAGATCGACGTGCTCATGCCGCCTCACCGCTTCCGGCGAGCGCGCGCTCGATCTCGGGGATTGCCTTGGCGAGAGCGTTCGCGGCGTCCTGGAGGCCCCCGATGGAGTAGCGGAGGTTGGCGAGTCGTGCTGCCTCGGTGCCGGTCGCGGCCGCGAGGCGGAGGGCCCGCTGGAAGTCGCGCACGCTGACCTTGCGCTTTTCGAGGTCGGACCGGAAGGACGAGAGCTCGAAGCCCAGCTCCTTCTCCAGACGTCCGAGGTCGTCGAGCCGGTGCTTGTCTTCGATGCTCATCTGGGCGGGGGCTTCTCGCTTCTTGAGGTACGCGGTGCGCTCTTCGACCTGGGCCTGGACGATGCGCTGGACCTCGTCGTGGCGCTGCTCGTGCTCGAGGGTCTCGAGGCGAGCCATGAAGGACCGCACGGCCCACCACGGCGGGGAGTGGTCGAGCTTCACGCGGGCCTTGACCGCGATCTGCATGCGGCGGCCGCGCGCGGTCCGGGGCGGGAGCATCAGGCCCCACCCGTCGGGGAGCTCTTCAGGCGGAACGACATCGGTCGAGGGCGCGACGATCCACCACTGGTGGCAGGCATCAGCCCAGGCGTCGGCCTTCCCGACCTTCGCGAGCTCGTTGCGCCAGTCCGCGCGCGAGACCTTGAGCTCGTGGCCGACGAGGATCCGCCCGGACGCTGAGGTGAAGCCCGCGTAGAGCGCGTCGGCGCGCCGGATGCCCGGGCCGCCCCACGCCCCGTTCGGCGACACCTCGTGCGCGAACACCCCGCCGCGGCGGGAGCTCGGCTGGGTCGTCTCCGCGATGTAGTGCCCTCGGAGCTGCTCGAGCAGCTGCGACGTCTCGCTCATGCCGCCTCACCGCCCTCGGCGAGCGCCTCGGCGCCGTCGGTGTCGTCGGCCGGGGTGGCGTCGTGGGGGATGCCGGTGGCGAGGAGGATCGCCTGCTGCTCAGGGGTCGACCAGGTGTAGCCGGTGCGCTCGAGGAGCTGGCGCAGGGTGTTGCTGGGCTCCCAGTAGGTGCTGCCGCGTTGGCCGCGGGCCATCATGCGGTGGAAGCTGTTGAGGTCGTTGCCGTGGTGGCTGAGCCAGATCAGGGCGCTGATCGGCCAGGTGGCGAGGGTCTTTGTGACCTTGGCCTTGCCCTCGGTGCCGGTGATGGCCTGGAGGAAGTCGATGCCGGCCTTGTCCTCCCAGTACTTGCCCCAGCCGATCCTGACGACGCTCTGGACTGCGAGGTCTCGGGCCTCGTCGTCGGGGTGGAGGGTGGGGAGGGTCTTGGCGAGGTGCTGCTCGCGGTGGATGCGGGCGGCGTCGAGGTCCTCCTCGGTGATGTCGTCCCACGGGTCGTGCTTCGGCTCCGGCTCGGCGTCGGGCTCCTCGGTGTGGGTGGTCTCGGCGTGCTGAGCGGCGACCTGGTCGCAGCCGGCCTCGAGATCGCCGCGGTACTCGCCGTGGGTGATGAGGCGTGCGGAGTGGCCGGGGCAGTCCTCGTGCTCGGCGATGATCAGCTTCGTCCACGCGTCGTCTTCGAGGCCCGCGGCGGCGGCCTTGATCGCGGGCGTGGTCCAGCCCTCGTGGACCAGCTCGCCGACGGAGACGAAGTCCGCGTCGTCGTCGGCGAGGCGGATTCCGAGCTTCTTCGCCTTCTTCTTCGCGTCGGCGAGCGCCTGCGCGGTCTCGCGGCGCTGCTTCGCGCGGGAGACGGCCCAGTCGAAGTTGTAGGTGCCGGCGGCGTCCTCGAGCTGCTCGACGGCGTCGGGGTCGTCGCTGTACTCCGCGATGATCAGGGCGTCGTCGACGGTGATCTGGCCACGGTGGACCTTCTCCCCGGTGTCGTCGGCGAGCTTGCCGAGCTTCACCCGCTCGGAGACGCGCTTCTTGCCGAGCGCGGTCTGCTTGGCGACCTCGGCCTGGGTCATGCCGAGGTCGAGCATGTCCTGGACGAGGCGGGCCTCCTCCACGGCCGTGAGCTGGTCGCGGAGGATGTTCTCCGTCGCCATGAATGCCAGCTGCGCCTTCGGGTCCGTGAGGTCGCCGCGGATCTGCACGGGCACCTCGGTCAGGCCGACCGCGTGCGCGGCGGTGAGGCGGCGGTGGCCGCCGAGGACCACGAAGTCCGTCCAGCTGTCGTCCCGCGGCGCGGCGACGAGGGGGACCTCGATGCCATGCTCCCGGATCGACTCGGTCAGGTCCTCGACCTGCGCGGCGTCGATGCGGGGGTTCTGCTCATGCGGGTGGAGCACGTCGACGTGCACCATCTGCACCTGCTCCATCACGCCCTGGGTCTGCTCCATCACTCCTGCTCCTCCTGGTCTTCGCCGGCCTCCATGGCGCGGCGCCTGATCTGTCCGGAGATCTCGTCTCCGAGCCCGCGCAGCCGATGGCCCAGCGCGAGCAAGTCCCTGTCCTCCATCACCGGGAGCGCCGCAGCGACCTCCCGGACGAGCCCCGCCGTGACCTCGTCCCGCCACCGCCCGCACTTCGCGTTGTGGTGGTTCCCGCGCCACGACTGCTCCATGTCGCCCCTCTGCCCGGCCGGCCACGACTTGCACAGCAGCCCGCCGTGCTGATCGCGCCACACCTGGAACAGGCCGACCCCGCCCTCGAGCGCGTACCGCTCGGGGACCAGCGGGGTCCAGACCTTCCCGTGCAGCCCCCACGCCCACCACACATCTGCACCGCAGTCCTCACAGACCGGTGCCGGACGCGCAGGACGCGGAGTCCCAGGGCGACGACTCCTCACCTGCCGGCCACCTCCCGGCGAGCGCGGCGCCGCACCTCGGCGGCGAGCGCGGCCGAGTCGCCGACTGTGCAGTCCAGGACCGCCCAGACCACGAAGCCGATCGCGCCGACGATCACGCCGGCGAGCACGACCTGCACGGCCAGGGTCAGCAGGAACAGGAGCGCGCTCATGCCCCCTCACCCCCGCCCGGGAGGGCCTTGCCCGCGGGGTGTGCGGCCTCGGCACGGCGGTGCTCGGCGTCGTGCGCGCGCTTCACGCGGGACGCCTCGGCCTTCACGTGCTCGACGCGGGAGAACCCGCACGAGCAGCCGACGATGAACCGCAGGTCCTCGTCCCGGAACCCCGCCTGCGTCACCTGGGCGCGGGGGAGACGGCGGCCGGTGGGGAAGGGGAGCAGCTGGCCGGTCATGCCGCGGCCCTCGAACGAGCTGCCGCCGCGGCGCGCCGGTCACGGATCGCCTGCTCGAGCTCCTCGATCGAGGGGCCGCCCGCGCACTTCGCCTGCCGCGCCGCGTCCTCCACGCTCGTGCCGTCGAGGCCGAGCATCCGCGCGCCGCCAGCAGCGAGGATCCGATCGAACTCCGTGCCCGTCGGGTTCGCGAGGCGGGCATCGATCCCCGCCTGCACCTGCTCCCGGATCTTCTGGGTCGTCTCGGTGATGGTCATGACGGGTCCTTCCTGTGCTTCGGGGCGGTCTCCGCGAGAGCTCGGACGATGTCTCGGGGGATGCGGCGGACGCCTCGGCGCCGGCCGCTGGGGCGGGAGCGGGGGAGCGCTCGGTGGCGCGGGGCGGTCATGCCGCGAGCCCCGGGAGCTCGATCTGGCCGTACCGGAAGCGGCGGAACAGGACGTCGAGGCCCTTGCCGGTGATGCGCACCTGGGGCGCGGACGACGCGCGGGTCTCGCCCGTCTTCTGGTCCGTGTAGACCCGGGCCTTCGTGACGAACAGGCCCTGCTCGATGTAGCGCTGGTAGGCGTGCGGACGCTTCTTCGCGTCGCGGTAGAGGTAGCCCCACTCCACGAGCTGGTCCACCAGGCGGTTCTGGCCGATCTTGGCGACGCCCTGCTCGAACAGGACCTTCGCGGCGCCCTCGTAGGACCAGGAGCCCGCCGACGAGACGATGTGGTCCCAGGCGGCGGCCTTCGGCTGCTGCTCGGCGACGGTCGCCTCGAGCGACTTGATCTTCCGGTTCGCGGACAGGACCGCGCGAGCCATCAGCTCGTCGTCCGACATCTCGACGTCCTGCGCCGCTCGGAACCGCTTCTCCGCGTCGATGAAGTAGCGACGCACCTGCTGCCCCCGCTCAGACCGCTGGAGCATCGCGATCTCCTTGGCGGTGTCGATCGTGAGCGCCCAGTCCCGGCGTGGCCTGCCGCCGAGGGGGTTCTCACCGGATCCGGGGAGAACCTCGGAGTAGTCAGTGCCGGCCTCGAAGCCGTACGTGAACATCTGCGCGGCCCACGTGGTGAAGTCGCGCCCGATGCCAAGCCCGGTGTGCAGGGCGCGCATGGAGACGGCGATGCTGCCGTCGTCGTTCTGCTGGATGGGGATGAGGTCGTTCATCGGGTAGCCTTTCGGTGAGAGCACTTCGGTGTCAGCGCCCCCGCCCTGTCCGGCGGGGGCGCTTCTGCGTTCAGGGCTGGTGGTGCTCGGCGCTCATCGGCCGCGCCGGCTCGAAGGGGAGCGTGGGAGCGGCGTCGCGCAGGGTGTTGTCGAGCTCGCAGAGGAGGTCGTAGACGTCGTGCTGGTAGCCCGGGTGCGGGAGCCCGAAGTCCCGGATCAGAGCCTCGGACGCGCGGTGCACCGCGACGAGGTCCGCCTGGATGTGGTCGGCGGTGCGCTGCCCGGCCTGCTCGTCGGTCTGGAAGCGGCCGCAGTAGATGCAGACATCGTCCTTCTCGAGGTGGGGGAACAGCTCGGCCTCGGTCGGCGAGCGGTGCGCGAGCGGGCGGACCGGGACCGTGGCGAACGGGGCGCGGATCGGGGTGATGGTCATGACGGGGGCTCCTGGTCGTCGTAATGGTTCAGGCGGCGGTCTTGCTATGCATGCCGGTCTGGCATACAGCAGTGGACTTCTCGGGCGCGAAAACGAGCGACATGGGCAGGCCCATCGCCTCGCAGATGAGCTCGGCGGTGCGCGGGTTGTTCACGCCCTTGGTTCGGCCGTTCATGAGGTTGTCGATCGTGCCGGGCGCGCACTCGGCGTACTTCGCGAGACGCCGGTTGCTCCAGCCGCGCATCTCCATCTGTTCAGCGAGCGCGGCGGGTGCGATCAGCAGCATCCGGTTCGGCATCGATCCCCATCTCCTGCGGTTGGTCCGGTGGTACTTGCGTGTCGTCATCCTGGCCCCCTTAGGCACTTCTGTCAATCGCTGGATGCCAGTATGTAATCAGACGTTAGGCAGTCTGGCAAGCCCCGTGCGGCAGGCGTCATGCGTGGTGGGGGCATTTGGCCGCTATCCTCGGGACCAGTAGTTAGGCGGCAACCGGTTCGGCGCGTCGCTCTGAGCCGTAGGCGGAGCTTGGAATGCGCCACTGGACACCGCTGTGTCCCCCGACCGAAGGTGTGCTCCGTGAACGTTGAGGACCCGACGCTGCAGGCGCTCGTGGCCGATCGGAAGGGCGATCGGTCCTATGAGCAGCTCGCCGCGCTCAGCGACGGTCGGCTCTCCAGAGCGCGCATCCAGCAGATCGCGACTCGCGAGATGAGGGCCTTCCCTGACGTGGCGACCCTCGCCGGGCTCGCCCAGGCTCTCGACGTTCCTGTCCAAGAAGTCGTGCTCGCGACGGCTCGCTCGCTCGGACTCGAAGTCCGCAGCGGCGCGAGCGGTGACGCGCTGCTCGTGCCCGGTGGGAAGAAGCTCTCCACGCCGGCGCAGGAGGCGCTGCTCACCATGGCTCGCGAGCTCACGAAGGCGGGAGCAACCGATGGTGAACGAGACACAACGAGCTTGGGCCGTGATGCTCAGCCAGATGGGCTTACCAAGCACGCCGGCGCGCAGCACCCCGCTTCAGGCGCTGATGACACAAACCAAGGCGGGTCCGACGCAGACCTGAATGCGTATCTCCCGCAGCGGGGATACGAGAGCGACGGCTCGCGGGACGACCGGCCGTGGGAACAGGACGAGTACAGCCTCGCCGCGAAGCGGGGCCGGAACCGCGGCCGCGAGGCCCGACAGCAGCAGGACCAAGACGCAGAAAGTGGGGGTGCCTGATGGCTCGGAGGACTCTGGGGGTCTCGATGGTGGAGGTGCGCCTACTCGGGCGGCCCGGCGACGGAAAGATCCCCCTCGACGAGATTGGGCCCAGTGGGCTCCTCGACCTCGTCCGTTCGTGGGCGGGCAAGCAGCCGGACCTCACCGACCCGAGGCGCAAGATATACACCGAGGTCCGCGACGTCCATCACCTGTCACGCGCGGTCCTCCTCCGAGTGAGTACGGGTTCCTGGGGAGACGACCAGCGCGAGATCGTGAACATCGGCGGTAAGGGCTCGCGCACCCCGGTCGATGCTGATGATGCCTCGACTGTCGGCACAAGAGCGCTGTTCCTGTGCCCTCCAGGCGCAGACACGGCGCTCTACTTCTCGGAGCGCGAGGGCAACTTCGTTGGAGGGACACGTGCCTGGGATGCGATCGATGTCTTGATCGCCGGCCAGGGCAAGGTGCCGGATCGCAACGGGATCCTTCGGAGCCTGAACGCGGAGAAGGTCTCGGTGACCCTCGGCAAGGAGTGGTTGGCTGCTGCGGAACTGCGAGAGGTCGGAGTGCGACGCCACAGGCCGGCTCAGAGCTGGGGCAGTGACGAAGGCCCAGACGAGCTCGTATACGAGCAGACGCTTCGCCCGAAGCAAAAGGGGCATCTGCCGAAGAGGATCTTGACGCGAGTCCTCGAGTCGTCCTCGAAGATCGAGGCCGCCGACATCGTCGGACTGCCAGGCGACGGGGAGGTCGACCGGGTCACGTTGACGGTGGAAGACGGTGAGCGGACGAAGACCTTCGAGATGTCGAACCCGAAGTCCCCAGCACTACGTGAAGTGCTCAACGAGCACGGTGAGGACGTGCTCGACAACGATCAGTTCATCGACGTCTGCGGGGACCTCGCGGAGACCTTCTACACCGGGCTCGAGGAGGCCTTCGCATATGATTGGCTGAGGTGACACGAGGGGCAGGTGACGTGGCGATGCTTGAGTCCATCGACATCCGCAAGCCCGTCACGAAGCACATCCAAGGCTTCGAGAACCCCACCACGGGGAAGCTCCGCAAAGGCGACCTGTGCTTGCACTACGGGCTCCCGCTGATCCTCGGTGCCCTGTGGGCTCTCTGGGGACCGAACACGGCCGCTCACGGCAACCTCGTTCAGGGCCTAGCTATCCTCACGGGTCTGTTCATCGGCTTGCTCGTGTACGTTTTCCAGCTGCGGCTCGACATCGACGAGAAGGTAGAGCATCAGCGGTCAACGCGACTCATCGGACTGATCGACGTGCTGTTCTGGAACACTGTCTACGCCACGCTGGTCGGTGGACTAGCCACGGTCGCCGTACTCGTTGTGGATCTCCTCGGCGGCGTTCGCGGCACACCCATGGCAGTCGTCATTGCGCTCGGGGCCCATCTCGTGCTCACGACCTTGCTACTCGTCCGACGCGCCAGCTCCGCGTACAGCCTGCTCGTCAAGGACAAGCGGCGTGCGCTTGGGAGTCGCTAAAGGCGAGAGTGTCTGCCTCCTCTCGTAGCCTCCTGGGCATGCGTCCACCGGAGATCATCGATGCGGCCCTGCCCGAGGGGATCCTCGGCTACACCGACGGAGTCTCCCGGATCTGGCTCGACCGTGAGCTCACCGCCGTCGACCGCCGCGTCGTCCTCGACCACGAGCTGATCCACTACGTGCGCGGCCACCGTGGGCACTGCATCGCGGTCGTCGAGCACGGCATTGATCGTGAGGTCGCCCTCGGCCTCATCCATCTCGACGACCTCGGTGAAGCAGCCGCCTGGTCCGAGCACGTGGTCGTCATCGCCGAGGAACTCGACGTTATGCCCGAGACCGTCATTGATCGCCTCCACGCCCTCACCCCCGGCGAGCGCGCCGTGCTCCGGGCCCGCCTCACTGACGCGCACTGGGTCGCGTGATGGGGGAGCGGGAGGAGCCGGAGCAGCTCGAGCTCGGCCTCGAGCTGTCGGAGCCGGTGCCGGCGCCTTGGTGGGCCGAGATCATCGAGCACGAGACCGAAGGGAACCAGGACACCGGGTGGTGGGGTACGTGATCGACTACACGTCCTGGGGGGTCACGGAAGGACTACGGCGCCTTACGAATGTCCAGAGCCTGCCTACGATCCAGACATCAACCACCAGCGCCCCGAGAGGACTCTGCCATGACCAGCCCCACCAGCCCGACCCCGCCCGACGCCCGCGACCCCGAGGGCGCCCCTCCTGCATCCGGACCGAAGAGCTGGAGCAAGGGGAAGCTCGCCGGCGTCATCGGCGGCGGCTGCTGCGGGCTCATCCTGCTCGCCGTGATCGGCATCGTCATCCTCGGCACCATCATCGGACCGGACGACGACGCCGAACCCTCGGCGAGCGCCACGACCACCGAGGAGCCCGCCGCGCCCGAGGAAGAGCCCGCAATGGAGGAGACCACCGAGGAGGAGGCTCCCAGCGAGGAGCCGACCAGCGAGGCCGCTGAAGAGCCGACGGAGGAGGAGACCACCGAAGCTGAGGCCGAGGCGCCGGCCGAGGACCCCGAGGCTTGGGCCTCCGAGGTGGAGGAGACCGCGCTGATGGGCTCCGCCGACTGGCAGGAGATGTGCGGCGGTGACTACTCCCTCGGAGCGTGCTGGATCAGCGACGTCACCTCGACCAGCGTCGGCACCCTCGACGTCACGCTCCAGCTGAACGGCAGCGACGCCGAGGCGAAGGGCCTCGCCGAGGGCGCCGCGAACATCATCTTCTCCACCGCCGGCCCCGCCCACGAGGACCTCGAGTGGGTCGTCGTCTACGACGCGTCCGGCGTCGTCATCGACCAGAAGAAGCGCAGCGACTACCCCCTCCTCGAGGGCTGATCGGCACGCTGCACGACCACGGCCCTACGGCCGCCAAGCACGGCGCCGGAGGGACGCGCCCTACGCTCAGCACCCCGGCGAGCGCAGCGGCGCGGGAGCCTGGGCCGGGGGAGGGGGAGTGCGTGATGGTGGAGAAGGGGCGGCGGGAGCGCGCCGCGCTGTATCTGCGGCAGTCGACGTTCCGTGAGGAGTCGATCAGCCTCGAGCTGCAGGAGACCGCGGGCCGGGAGTACGCGGCCCGGCACGGGTACGAGGTCGTCGATGTGCAGTCCGATCCGGGGCTGTCGGGGCGGACGTTCAATCGGCCCGGCGTCGCGGCGGTGATGGAGGCCGTCGAGTCCGGTGCCGCTGACGTCGTGATCCTGTGGAAGTGGTCGCGGCTGAGCAGGAACCGGCTCGACTGGTATCTCGCGGCGGATCGTGCGCAGCAGGCTGGGGGTCGGATCGAGTCGGCGACCGAGCCGATCGACACGTCGACGTCGATCGGGCGGCTCGCGCGCGGGATGATGATCGAGATCGCGGCGTTCGAGTCTGAGCGCGCCGGCGATCAGTGGAAGGAGACCCAGGCGCGGCGGGTGCGGAACGGGCTGCCGCACGACGGGAAGCCGCGGTTCGGGTACGTGTACGACCCCGAGCAGAAGATGTTCTTCCCCGACCCGGTGACGGGGCCGGTCTTCGCCGGCCTGTACAGGCGGTTCATCGCGGGGGAGACGATGTACTCGCTGTGCGTGTGGCTGAACGCGCAGGGCATCCCGACTGCGACGGGCAGCAACGTCTGGACCGCCGGGAACCTCCGCCAGATCATGGACCGACAGTTCGCGGTCGGGAGGGTGTTCCACCAGGGCGTGTGGCATCCCGGCGCGCACGAGCCGCTCATCACCGAGGCCGAGTTCGCGGCCTACCGGCAGGCGCGGAAGACCCGGGCGGCGGCCCCGAGGCGGGAGGCGTCGGACTACCTCCTCGCCGGGCTCGTGCGCTGCGGCGTGTGCGGACGGGCACTCACCGGCGCGTCGGCGCGCGGCCGCTGGTTCTACTACCGCTGCTTCGCCTCCCGCTTCACCGGCGGGCACAGCTACGCCCAGGTGCCCACGCGGGTCGTCGAGGACGCCGTCTACGACAAGCTCGTCGAGACCGCCGCGAACATCGAGACCACCGCGATCCCCGAGACCCGACCCGTGGCCGTGGACACCGCGGCGCTGAAGCGCACGATCCAGCAGCACAAGACCTCGCTCGGCCGCCTCGCCATGCAGCTCGCCGAGGACGTCATCAGCGCCGACGCCTACGCCGCCGCGTCGCCCGCGATCGAGCAGAAGCTCGCCGCCGCTCGCGACGCGCTCCAAGCGGCGACCGCCGAGCACGCGGTCCCCCCGATGCATCACGCCGTCGTCAGCCTCGTGGAGGACTGGCACATCCTCCCCACCACGCACCGGCGAGCGCTCCTCGCGCGGGCCGTCGAGTCGGTCGAGGTGGACTTCAACGACGAGCGCCGCGTCGACGTCGTGATGCGAGGCCGCCCCACCCCTTAGTACGAGTTGGCGAAGCTTGACGACGCTGATGGGGAACGTCACCGCCGATCCCACCGAGCACCGGCAGGAGGACGGATCCACCAGCGTCAAGCTTCGGATCGCCGTCACCGGCCGCTACTACAACACCGCCACGCAGGACTTCGCCGACCGCAAGACCGAGTTCGTCACCGTCTTCGCCCGCCGCGGGCTGGGCCAGAACGTGATGCGCTCGATCCACAAGGGACAGCCGCTGCTGGTCACGGGCCGGCTGAACACCTCGGAGTGGCAGGGCACCGACGGCATCACCCGCTACTCCCTGAACCTCCAGGCTGAGTCCATCGGCCACGACCTCACCTACGGCTCTTCCCAGTTCACCAAGCCGCTGCGCGCGCAGGACGTCCCGAACCTGGACCCGAACTCGGGGGAGATCCTCACAGAGGCGAGCTCGGCGAACCCCGAGGATGCGGACGAGACGGAGGGCGAGGACTCGCTCGCGCCGGCCTTCTGAGCCGCACCGCGGTGCAGGCGGACGAGGCGGCGGTCGACCGACGGGACGCGCTCCGTCGGGTGAGCCCGTCAGCGGATCCCGACGGGGGAGGGGGTCAGCTCCCGGACTGCAGGGTCTGCACCAGCGCCTCGGAGATCTCCGGCAGCAGCGCGGCGCCGAGGACGTAGCCGTCCTCGCCGCCGCGGTGCACCGCCGACCAGGTGGTGCCGTCGCCCAGCGCCGCGACCACCACGCGCAGCACACGCCCCGACGGCAGCGCGGCACCGCCGGCGCTCTGCTCCCCGTCGCGGACCGACCAGGCCGCGGGCGCGAGATCGCAGGCGATCGCGCCGCCGGCGGCCATGTCCGGCCACTGCACCTTCTCGAGCGCCGCGAGCGGATCCTCCTGCCCGTCGGACGGACCGGAGGGAGCGTCTCCCGCCTCGAGGTCGATCGGTGTGAGGTGCAGGTCGTCGTGGGCGTTCGCGCCCTCGCCCTCAGCCCCCAGCAGCGCGGCGAGGGCGGGGGAGGCGGCGATCAGCTCGGCGCTGCGGGCGAGCGCGAACAGGCGTGGCGCGGGCAGCGGGCCGTCCTCGACATGGCGGGCGACCTCGAGCACGGCGGCGGCGAGCGCGGCCGTGGGCGCGTCCAGAGGGTCCTGGGCAGGAGTCGTCATCGGATCGAGAGGTCCCTTACAGGTTCGGCCTGACAGAATGGGGTGACCGCCGTGCGACACGGCGGCACCACACTGTACCCGGGCCGCGTTCTGGGACCCCACGACGTCGGGGGCCCCGTGTGCGCTCCGACTTCGAGGCACCAGAGGTTATCTGTGAGTTTCTCCGCCCAGTTCGGCGACATGCCGCGGCCGCGCCCACGACCGGCCCCCGATGGAGTCTCCGGCGAGCCCCGGAGGATCTCCCCTCTGATGATCACGGTGATCGCGCTCGGCGTGCTCATCGCGCTCCTCGTCCTCGCCTCGGAGGTGTGGACGAAGTACCTGTGGATGGACCAGCTCGAGTTCACCGACGTGCTCGTCACGCGGTGGGTCACCCAGGCGCTGCTGTTCGTCGCCGGCTTCGTGATGTTCGCCGTGCCGCTGTTCCTCAGCCTCCGCATCGCGTACTCCAAGCGCCCCGTCTACCCGCCGATCACGCGCGAGCAGGAGGCGCTGGAGCAGTTCCGCGCCGCGGTGGACCCGCTGCGCCGCGGCCTGACCTACGGCGCGCCGATCGTGATCGGCGCCTTCGGCGGGCTCGCGCTGTCCCGCCGCTGGCAGGACGTGCAGCTGTTCCTGCACCCGCAGGACTTCGGGCAGACCGACCCGGTCTTCGACAACGACATCTCCTTCTACGTCTTCACCCTGCCGGTGATCGACGTGCTGGTCTCCTTCGGGCAGTTCGTGCTGCTGGTCGCGATCGTCGGCGCTCTGATCGGCCACTTCGTCTACGGCGGCGTGAGCTGGGGCCAGGAGAGCGGGCTCGAGGTGACGCGCACCGCGCGCCGCCACCTCGGCGTGCTCGCCGCGATCTACGTGCTCTTCCTCGGCGCAGGGCACTGGTTCCAGCGCTACGACCTGCTGACCGCCTCCCACACCCGCTTCGAGGGCGCCTCCTACGCGGACGTCCACGCGATCCTGCCCGCGCAGACGATCCTCGCGATCGCCGCGGTGGTGGTCGCGGCCCTGTTCGTGGTGTGGATCTTCCGCTCGGACTGGCGCATCCCCGCGATCGGCGCCGGGCTGATGATCCTGTCCACCCTCGCCGTCGGCAACCTCTACCCCTGGGCCATCCAGCAGTTCCAGGTCCAGCCCAACGAGCGAGCGCTCGAGCAGCCCTACATCCAGAACAACATCGACGCGACCCGCACCGCGTTCGACCTCGACGACGTCACCGAGGTGCCCTACACGGCCAGCACGGACGCGACCTCGGGTGCGCTGCGCGAGGATGCCTCGACCACGGCGCAGATCCGTCTGATGGACCCCAACGTCATCTCGCCCACCTTCGAGCAGCGCGAGGCCAACCGTCGCTACTGGGGCTTCGACGACGTCCTCAGCGTGGATCGCTACCAGATCGACGGCCAGCTGCAGGACACCGTGATCGGCGTGCGCGAGCTGCGGCCGGACAAGTTCGGTCTCTCGGACCGCTCCTGGGTGGACCAGCACATCACCTACACGCACGGCTACGGCGCCGCCGCCGCGCACGGCAACCGTCGCAACTCCGACGGCGAGCCGAGCTTCCTGCAGTCGGGCGTGCCCGGCGAGGGCGCGTTCGGCGAGTACGAGGAGCGGGTCTACTTCGGCCGCCACTCCCCGGACTACTCGATCGTCGGAGCGCCCGAGGGGGCCGACCCCCAGGAGTTCGACTACCAGCAGGGCAGCACGGACGACGAGCAGGGCGGCGAGCAGGTCTACAACACCTTCCAGGGCGACGGCGGGCCCGCCGTGGGCAGCTTCTTCAACCAGCTGCTGTACGCGATCAAGTTCCGCGACCCGAACATCGTGATCTCGAACTACCTCAACGAGGAGTCGCAGATCCTCTACGACCGCGACCCGCAGCAGCGTGTCCGCGAGGTCGCGCCGTTCCTGTCACTGGACTCGCAAATGTACCCCGCCGTCGTGGACGACCAGATGGTGTGGGTGGTCGACGGATACACCACCACGACCGAGTACCCCTACGCGCAGTCGGTGGACCTCGAGCAGACGGTGAACGACTCCCAGACCGATCCGAACGCCTCGGCGAGCAACCGCGAGCGCTCGGCGAACTACATGCGCAACTCCGTGAAGGCGACCGTGAACGCCTTCGACGGCTCGGTGACGCTGTACACCTGGGACACCGAGGACCCGATCCTGAAGTCCTGGGCCGAGGTGTTCCCGGACGCCCTCCAGCCCGCCTCGGAGATCAGTGGCGAGCTGATGTCGCATCTGCGCTACCCGGCGGACTACTTCAAGGCGCAGCGCCAGATCCTCTCCACGTACCACGTCACCGACGCGGACGACTTCTTCACTCAGCAGGACTTCTGGCAGGTGCCGCCGGACCCGACCGTCCCGGCGCCCACCAACCCCGACGGCAGCGCCGGCCAGCAGGCCCCGCAGCCGCCGATGTACCTCACCATGCAGATGCCGGACGAGGAGCAGCCGCGCTTCACGCTCTCCTCCAGCTTCATCCCCTCCGAGGGGCAGAACGTGCTCACCGGCTTCCTCGCGGTCGACTCGGAGACGGGCGGCACCGAGGGGAACCCGGCGGACAGCTACGGCGACATGACGCTGCTGCGGCTGCCGTCCTCGAACCCGGTCAACGGTCCCGGACAGGTCCAGGCGACCTTCAACGCCGAGCCGAACGTGTCCCAGGCTCTGAACCTGCTGCAGCAGGGCGCCTCCGAGGTCATCAACGGCAACCTGCTCACCCTGCCCGTCGGCGGCGGACTGCTCTACGTGCAGCCCGTCTATCTGCAGTCCTCGCAGTCCGGCGGCGGC
This sequence comes from Brachybacterium sp. HMSC06H03, assembly GCF_001807385.1. NCBI lineage: Bacteria > Bacillati > Actinomycetota > Actinomycetes > Micrococcales > Dermabacteraceae > Brachybacterium > Brachybacterium sp. HMSC06H03. The sequence goes on from NZ_KV788909.1 coordinate 48,285, forward strand.
ACCCAGTACCCGCTGCTGCAGATGGTGCTGGTCTCCTTCGGCGACCGGATCGGCTTCGCGCCGACGCTGGACGAGGCGCTCGACCTGGTCTTCGGCGGCGATTCGGGAGCCTCCGCCGGCGATGCGGAGGTCACCGACTCCGATGCCCCCAGCGGCACGGCCGACGCCGAGACCGGCGAGGGCACCGTCGAGGAGGGAGACGGGGAGGCCCCCGCCGAGGGAGAGGAGCCGCCCGCCGAGGGCGAGCAGCAGGCCCCCGCGGCCGACGGCACCCCCCAGCAGCGCCTCGACCAGGCGCTGACCGACATGGACACCGCGGTCGCCGACTCCGAGAAGGCGATGGCCGAGGGGGACTGGGCCGCGTACGGCGACGCGCAGGACCGCCTTGCCGATGCGCTGAACCGGGCTGTCCAGGCCAACCAGGAGCTCGGCGGGTCCGGCACGCCGGCGGCTTCCGACGGCGGCGGGGAGGGCTGACCCCTCGCCTTCGACTGCCGGGAGCATCCCGGATCCGAGGACGCCCGTCGCGGCGCTGGCTGAGGACGGTGCGCGGCGGGCGTCCTCGTCGTCGTCGGAGGGGCGCGGAGCTGCGCAGCGGAGGCCGCGGACGTGGTGCGCGAGGCGGGCCGCGAGAGTCGCAGCAGGGCCGTTCAGGCACGAGAGCGCAGGTGAACTGCTCGTGAACGTGGCATGGCCCACGTCGGAGGCCTTTCGGCTGGACTCGGAGGCCGGGTCGTCCTAGAGTTACTGATGTCGCCGCGGGGTGGAGCAGTTCGGTAGCTCGCCGGGCTCATAACCCGGAGGTCGTAGGTTCAAATCCTGCCCCCGCTACGAAGTGAAGGCCCTCGATCAGCAGAAATGCGGATCGGGGGCCTTCGTGTTCTGCCGTGTTCAGCGCCGGGGGCTCGTAAGCGATCCTGTCGGTGCCGCCGAGCACCTCGACCTCGGCCGAAGCTGCCTTCACCAGGCAGGCCTCGACCGGACCCAGGACGACGCTCCCTCGCTCACCCGCGAGAAGAACCACCCCGCCGGCGCCGGCATCCTGCCCAGCACAGCTTGCGGCTGAACGACCCACCGCCGACGATCACGAGTCCTCCTCGGTGTACTTCCGCTGGCGCTCCCTCTGCCCATGGGTGAGCGTCTTGAGGTCGGTGCGCTGGTCGAAGCTCGAGCCGAGCGCGCCGGCCACGACGCCCATGGCGGCGCTGAGCCACGCGATGTCGAGGTAACGGGTGAAGACGGGAGGCTGCCCGGTCACGTCCTCCATGTACTCGGGAGCGATGACGATCAGGCCTCCGGCGAGGATGAGCAGGACCAGCGCCGCGTAGAGCACGAGGACGCACAGCACCAGAGTGACCACCGTGGAGAGGTTGTAGAGCAGGACGACCCGTGCGAGATTCTCCCGCTCCGGCGAGTCCCAGAGCCCGTTGCTGGCGATGAGCCATGCCGTCATCGCCGCGATCGCGAGGAGCCCGACGCCGATGAGCCGCGGCGTCGACAGGTAGGTGGACATGACCCAGATCGAGTTGTAGAAGATGCCGAATGCGCCGGTGGCCGCTGCCGCTGCGAGGGCGCTCGAGAGGCGCGGCGCCGTCTTCACGGGCTCGTTGCCGGCGACCATCCCGAGGACCGTGCGGAGACCGCCGGTGAACCGGCGTGCCCGGAGCGTCGAATGGTCGTTGCCGTCCGGGCTCTGGGCCCAGCGGAGCCAGGACCGGTCGAACATCGAGGGGTCCCGGGGCTCGCTGGTCGGCTTCAGCCGCACGGTGCACGCCATCAGTGTGTCGAGGATGCGGCGGCGGCTGAAGAACGCTCCGAGCGTGGGGCACGAGACGACGGCGATCCTCTCGTCGGGGAAGATCTCTGCGATCAAGGGATGGCCATCGTCCAGTCGCGGGATCTCGGTGAGCAGCAGCACCGACTCCGGTGATCCGTACTCGCGTGCCAGCTCGACGGCGTCGGAGAGATCGAGGGAGTTGTCGGGCCGCAAACGGAGCATCGCGGTCTGGACGTTGAGAGTGATCGGGGGGCTGAACGCCTCGTCGAGCAGCTCCTGCAGGTCATCCTGGATCGATCGCGCTCGGGCCGTGGGCAGGCCCGGGTCGGCCACCAGCAGCACGTTCACCCCGGACTTCGGGCTGTCGCCCATATGATCCCCCCCCCATGGCCTCGGATCCTTGCAGGGTACGTCACAGCCGGAGGGTGCGCCGAGTCGTCGACCGGCCGGTGGGGCCGGCCTGTCCGGAACGCTCTGCGCGCTGCTCGCGGGGATCGAGGGTGGCATCGGGTCTGCCATCCCCACGGCACGACCGCGGACCGGGCAGTGTGCACGGCGTCGGTGGTGAGAGCGACTGCTGGCACGACGAGTGCCTTGACCGCGACTCTCCCTTCCACCGCGCGCACGCGCCTGTTCAACGGTGATTCGATCACCGCGGAGCCCATCATCAGGAGCGGACGGCCCGATCCGTCACCGCAACGGTGCGGTGACGTCGACGGACAGGAACCCGCGCCGGAACGAGCGCGCATCGAGCATGAGAAGCTCCGCCGGCCGCACCGGGTTCCGCAGATGCAGATGTCCGCTCGTCGCGTCGGCGCCCACGACTGCGAAGACATGGTTCGGCGGCAGGGGACCGGCCGCCGACGGCACCCGCACGCTCAGCGGATGCGTGGAGGCGCAGAGCGCGCGCCCCTCGGCCCGCCAGGCGAGGACCTGCCCCGCATCGGGCAGGCGCAGGTTCGTGCGCACCCGCTCACCCAGCAGCACCGCGAAGCCGTAGCGGGCCAGGCCCCGCTGCAGGAAGGCGTAGTCCCCGGCGATGTGACCGGCGATCGCCTTCTCGAGCACGCCCACCCAGCCGGGGTTCGCGCCGTCCCGCCTGCCGTACTGGAACACTCCGCGCGCATCGACGGGGAAGCGACGGTCCACCCGCAGCGGCTCCTCCAGGCCCGGCAGGCGGACGGTCACGATCCCGTCCGTCTCCTCGCCGATCAGTGCCCGCAGCCGTTCCGGCGCGGTCTCGTGGAGGGCGAGCATCGGCGCCATCAGCCAGCAGTCGCCGAGGCGTCCCTGCCGGGGGCGCAGCAGCACCGGAGGGGCGAGCGGGCCGCGGTCCAGGGCGAGCGCTGTGGTGTGCGGGCCGGAGGAGAGGTGCAGCACGCCGTCGGCGCCGGAGATCACGTGAGCCGCCCCGCCGGTCTCGCCGTCCGGAATGCCTGGCCCAGCGAGATTCCGGGCACGCTCGTCGGCGCCGGGACGCGCTGCGCGCGCCCGCCCCTCCAGG
>NZ_KV788910.1:0-650 GCF_001807385.1 Brachybacterium sp. HMSC06H03
CGGACGGCTGCGCGGTGCGCCGACGGTCGCCTCGCTCGGCGCCGCGCTCGCGGTGTGCGATCGGACGGGCGCCCCGGCCGCCGTCATGCTCCAGCACCTCGCCGACGCCCTGCGCGACCTCCACGACGCCGCGCAGGCGCGGCGCAGCGCCTTCGCGGGCCCGCGCTCGACCGCCCGGATCCTGCTCGTGCTGCCGCTGGCCGGACTGGGCCTCGGCATGCTCCTGGGCGGCGACCCGCTGCGGCTCCTGGTCGCCTCGACCTCGGGACGGCTGCTCGGCGGGGCGGGGATCGCCCTGACGGTGCTGGGCTGGTGGTGGATGCGCCGCCTGCTGCGCAGCGCCGACCCTCCCCTGCGCACGGAGGTGGACCCGTCGGTGGCGCTCGAGCTGATCGCCGGGGCGCTCGAGTCGGGGCTGCCGCTGTCCCGCGCCCTCGCCGCGGTCGCCGCGGCCCTGCCGGGAGGGACGGACGCCGAGGCGATGCGGGCCGTCGCCTCCGCCCTCGCCGCCGGGGTCCCTGCACGGCTCGCGGTCGACGCGCTCCCCGCGGAGCTCGACGCCCTGGGACGCTCCGCCGTGCTCGCGGAGGAGACCGGCGCGGATCTCGCGAGGGTGCTGCGCTCCGCGGCGCGGGACGCCCGTCGCGGCC
>NZ_KV788911.1:0-4253 GCF_001807385.1 Brachybacterium sp. HMSC06H03
GCCGCCGCCCTCGGTGCGGGCGGCGTCGTGCACGGCGCGCAGCACGGTCCGCTCCTCCATGCCGAGCCAGCCGGCGAGCCGGCGCGCGTACTCGGGCCGCATCGCACGGTCCCGGATCCTCGCCACGACCGGCGCGGCCATCCGCAGCGCGGTGACCTGGCCCTCGACGGTGTCGAGGTCGACCTGGGAGATGGCGGTGCGGATCGCGAACTCGAACAGCGGCCGACGGGTCTCGATCAGCTCCCGCACCGCCTCGTCGCCGCGCTGGATCCTGAGGTCGCAGGGGTCCAGGCCGTTCGGCTCGACGGCGACGTAGGTCTGGGCGACGAAGCGCTGGTCCTCCTCGAAGGCGCGCAGCGCGGCCTTCTGCCCGGCGGCATCGCCGTCGAAGGTGAAGACGACCTCTCCGGCCAGGCCCTTCCCGTCGGTGTTCAGCCGCAGGCCGGCCGAGGGGTTGGAGTCGCCCATCACGCGGCGGACGATCTTCACGTGCTCGGCGCCGAAGGCCGTGCCGCAGGAGGCGACGGCGGTGGTGACCCCGGCCAGGTGCGCGGCCATCACGTCGGTGTATCCCTCGACGACCACCACGCGGTGCTGGGAGGCGATCTCCTTCCGGGCGAGGTCGAGGCCGTAGAGCACGGAGGACTTGTGGTAGATCGCGGTCTCGGGGGTGTTGAGGTACTTGGGGCCCTGGTCGGACTCGAGCAGGCGCCGCGCCCCGAAGCCGATGGTCTTGCCGGTGATGTCGCGGATCGGCCACACGAGGCGCCCGCGGAAGCGGTCGTAGACGCCGCGCTGGCCCTGGGAGACGAGCCCGCTGGCGGTGAGCTCCTCCTCGGTGAAGCCCCGTCCGCGCAGCACGGAGGTCAGCGAGTCCCAGCCCTCGGGCGCGAAGCCGACGCCGAAGTGCTCGGCGGCGGCCTGGTCGAAGCCGCGCTCGGTGAGGAAGCGCCGCCCGATCTCGCCGATCGGGGCGGAGAGCTGCTCGCGGTAGAACTCCTCCGCGATCGAGTGGGCGTCCAGGAGGCGGCGCCGGGTCCCGAAGTCGGGCCGGTCACCGCCCTTGCCGTCGCCCTCCTCGTAGTGCAGCTGGACGCCGTAGCGGCCGGCGAGCATCTCGACCGCCTCGACGAAGCTGAGGTGGTTGATCTTCTGGACGAAGGAGATCACGTCCCCGCCCTCGCCGCAGCCGAAGCAGTGCCAGTGGCCGAGCTGGGGGCGGATGTTGAACGAGGGCGTCTTCTCGTCGTGGAAGGGGCACAGCCCCTTCATCGAGCCGATCCCGGCGGTGCGCAGCGTGACGTGCTCGGAGACGACCTCGTCCAGGCGGGAGCGCTCGCGCACGAGGTCCACGTCGGCGCGGCGGATCAGTCCCTGTGCCACCCGCTCAGAGCTCCGATCCGAGGCCGGGCAGGGGCATGTCCGCGGCGGTGACGTGCGTGAGGGTGCGATCGTAGAGCACCTCGTGCAGGCGCCTCGCGGTGACGTCGGTGTAGGAGGCGATCTGGTCGACGATCACGCGTCGCCGGGCGTCGTCGTCCTCGGCCTGCTGCCACAGCTCCGCGAACAGGGGGCTGAGGTGCTGGGTGCCGGTGTGCCACAGCCGGGAGTAGAGGTCGCGGATGATCTCCTCCTGCGCCTCGTAGACGGGCTGCTGGGAGGCGGAGGACATCACGTACGCGGCGGCCAGGCCCTTCAGCACCGCGATCTCGACGTGGGTCTCCTCCGGCACGATCACGTCGCCGCCGTAGCGGGACAGGGGCGCGGGCCCGTGCTCGGCGCGGGTGGCGGTGATCGCGGAGCGGGTGAAGCGGCCGATGAGCTGGCTGGCCATGTCCTTCAGCGCCGCCGCCGAGCGCATCGACCCGTCGAAGGCGGACATCCAGGAGGGCTCGGCCTCGAGGCGGGTCAGCGCCGCGTCCAGCGCGTCGAGGCTCTCGTGGGGCATGTACCAGTCCCGGACGACGTACAGCGCGGCGGAGCGCTCCATCGGGTCGCGCAGGCGGCCGAGGTCGAGGGTGCGTCCGGTGATGGCGTCCTCGATGTCGTGGACGGAATAGGCGATGTCGTCGGCGAGGTCCATGACCTGCGCCTCGAAGCACTTCCGTCCCTCCACGGCGCCCTCGCGCGCCCAGGAGTAGACGTCGTGGTCGTCGGCGTAGGTGCCGAACTTCGGGGAGTCCGGGTCCGGGCCCTCGCCGCGCGACCAGGGGTACTTGATCGCGGCGTCGACGCAGGCGCGGGTGAGGTTCAGCCCGTGGGGGCGCTCGGGTCCGATCACCTTGGGCTCGAGGCGGGTGAGCAGGCGCAGGGTCTGGGCGTTGCCCTCGAAGCCGCCGAAGTCCTTCGCGAGGTCGTCGAGGACCTTCTCGCCGTTGTGGCCGAAGGGCGGGTGGCCGAGGTCGTGGGAGAGGCAGGCGGCGTCGACCACGTCGGGGTCGCAGCCGAGCTCGGCGCCGATGTCGCGTCCCACCTGGGCGACCTCGAGGGAGTGGGTGAGGCGGGTGCGGACGAAGTCGTTCGCGCCCGCGCCGAGCACCTGGGTCTTCGCACCGAGACGGCGCAGCGCGGAGGAGTGCAGCACCCGCGCCCGGTCCCGCTGGAAGGGCGTGCGGGCCTGGGACTTCGGCGGCTCGGGCACCCAGCGCTCGAGGTCGTGGGCGGTGTATCCGACGGGCGGGACGGCCGCGGCGGGGCCGAGGGGGGCGGTGGTCGTCATGGCTCAGCCGCCCGAGATGTCGAGCTCGGCCTCGTGGAGGCGGGCCCGGTGCTCGTCGGACAGCTCGCGGGTGTCCATCCAGCCGGCGGGGACGGTGGCGTTGCGGGGGTGGCCGGTGCGGCCGCGCGGCCCCTCGACGTCGGCGCCCGGGTAGGGAGCGTCGAGGTCGAGCTCGGAGAGCTTCTCGTCGAGGTCCGCGAGGGATTCCATGGTCGCGAGGCGGCGACGCATGTCACCGCCGACGGGATAGCCCTTGAAGTACCAGGCCACGTGCTTGCGCAGGTCCTTCACGCCCCGGTCCTCGCTCTCGTAGAACTCGGTGAGCAGCTCGGCGTGGCGGCGCAGGATCCGCGCGACGTCGCCGAGGCCGGGGCGGACCCGCTCGGCGCTGCCGGAGAACCCCGCGGCGAGGTCGGCGAACAGCCAGGGTCGTCCCTGGCAGCCGCGGCCGACGACGACGCCGTCGGCGCCCGTCTCGTCCATCATCCGCAGCGCGTCCTCCGCGGACCACACGTCACCGTTGCCGAGCACCGGGATGTCGGTGACGGTCTGCTTGAGGTCCGCGATGGAGGTCCAGTCCGCGGTGCCGGAGTACTGCTCCTTCACGGTGCGGCCGTGGAGGGTGATCGCGGCCGCGCCGACCTCCTGCGCGATCAGGCCCGCGTCGCGGTAGGTGAGGTGGGCGTCGTCCACGCCCTTGCGGGTCTTGAGCGTCACCGGCACGTCGCCGGCGGCCTCGACCGCGGCGCGCAGGATGCGGGTGAACAGCTCGTCCTTCCAGGGCAGCACGCCGCCGCCGCCGCGACGCGTCACCTTGGGGACGGGGCAGCCGAAGTTCAGGTCGATGTGGTCGGCGCCGTCGCGCTCGAGGATCATCTCCACCGAGCGGGCGACGACAGCGGGGTCCACGCCGTACAGCTGGACGGAACGGGGCCGCTCCCGATCGGCCATGCGCAGCAGGCGCCAGGACTCGCGGTGGTCCTCGATCAGCGCGCGCGTGGTCACCATCTCGGTGGGGAACAGCCCGCCGTCGTCCTCGCTGTGCAGGGCGCCGAACTCACGGCACAGCACGCGGAAGGCCATGTTGGTGACCCCGGCCATGGGCGCGAGCATCACCGGGGTGTCCACGGTGAGCCTCCCGATCGTGAGGGGTCGCCGAATGCGCTCCCGTCCTGGGGCCGACGGGGCGTCGGCAGGGGCGGGAGCGGCGGTCACGGAGTCGGTCAGAAGGGTCATCGTCCCTGGATTGTCCCATCCTGGGCGGACGTTCGGGAGGATCCGTGAGGTGATGTGCATCGGGCCCGCCCGGGGAGGAACCGTCGGAGGCAGGAGGGCAGAGGGCCCTCGGTCCCCCGCCGGACCCTCCCCCGCGGGGGAGAATCTGGTGACGGCACCACTCCCCGGCGCCGGGCGACCGTGCCGCCGAGGACCCCGCTCGAAGGAGGCGTGCGATGAGCACATCCGCAGCAGACCGATCCCCGGCCGGCACCGCACCCGCGCACGGCGGCGCGCTCGCGACCGGCGCCGCGAGGGG
>NZ_KV788912.1:0-905 GCF_001807385.1 Brachybacterium sp. HMSC06H03
GGCGGGCGGAGCCGACGGTGCCGCGGAGGGCGCCGGGGATGATCCCGAGGCGGTGCCGGTGACCGCCGCCGCGGCGCCCCAGGAGCTCGTCACGCGTGCGGAGGCGGAGCCGTCCGCGCCACTCGGCGCGTCCTGGCCGGAAGGCTGAGCTGGGTCGTCGTGCGGGACGGCACGGCCGAGCCCGGCCGGCGGGGCGGTGTCCGGCGAGGTGGGTGAGGCGACCTCGGGGGCCGCGGTGAACTCGCGCGGCATGTCACCGCCCTGTGCGACGTCCTCCGACTCCTGGCCCGGGGCCTCGCCCGGTCCTGAGGCGGAGGCGTCCGCCCCCTGCGCGAGGTGCGCGGCGGGCAGCGAGCGGACCACGCGACCCTCCGCGAGGGCACGCTTGAGCGCGTTCTGGCCGAAGGTGCGGGGCTCCTCCGCCGGCAACCTGTCGCGTCCCTCGTCCTCGACCTCGAGCGGCGGGCCCGCCGACGCGGGCCCCGGGCGCGCCTCGCCAGGAGGATCGCCAGCTGCCGACGCCGTGGACGCGGAGGCCCCGGACGCGGACGGTGCCGACGGGGCGGCCGCCGGGGCGGATCGGGACGGGGTGGCTGGGCCGCCGGCTCCCGTGCCTCGGTCCTCGAGCGCCTCCGACCAGCGGCCTCCGCCCGGCGCCGCGGCAGGCGGCTGATGCTGTGCGGGCGGGCCGTACTCCTCGGGGTCCGGCGGGTAGGGATCGTCGGGCTCCGGCGGGAAGTCGTCGGCCGGGGCGTAGGAGTGTCCGGCCGGAGCGTTCCTCGCGGCACGCGCAGCAGCGGCCATCGCTCGTTCCGAGGCGCGCTGGCCGATGGACGCGGGCTCCTGCCGCTCGGGACCGTCACCGACGGCGGGCGCCGCCGACTGGGCGGCCGACGACGGGCCCG
>NZ_KV788913.1:0-589 GCF_001807385.1 Brachybacterium sp. HMSC06H03
TCGGCGCACCGCGCAGCCGTCCGCCCGCCGCGCGGCGCGGATCCGCTCCGGCGGCGGAGGCGCGGGCCAGATCCCGCAGGTCCCCGTCGGGAAGGGTGCGCGCGAGCGCACCCCAACCCTGCCGGATGCTCGCCCCGGAGCTGATCACGCTCGCGAGCTGCTCGACCGTGCGGGCCAGGTCCAGCGGACCCGAGGGGGCGCGGCGGGACCGGGAGGCCCTCACCGGCGCTCCGGCGGGGAGCGCCGGCGGGACGAGCACCCACAGCAGCACGAGCGCGAGGGCGCCGACGACGAGGACGGGGATCATGCCGCCCTCCGTCCCGCTGCCCGGGCGGGCCCCGCGCCCGCCCCGTGATGCAGGCGGGAGGCGAGATGCTCCGCGGCCGGCCCCTCCCGCAGCGTCCCGCCGTGCGAGCGCAGCGCGGTCCGGGCGGTGAGCATCCCGTCCCCTCCGCGCGAGAGCACGGCGATCTCCTCCAGCACGCGCAGCCCGTCGCGTCGGCCCAGGTGCACGACGACCTCGAGGGCGCTCGCCACCTGCGCGGCGAGCGCGCCGCGGTCCAGCCCGCCGAGGGCGCCGAGCGCCTCG
>NZ_KV788914.1:0-6587 GCF_001807385.1 Brachybacterium sp. HMSC06H03
CGCGCCGGTGCTCGTCCCGGCCCGGCCGACGGACTCGCTCTCGGCGAGGTGATCCACCGGGGCGTCGCCCTCGGCCTCGCGCCGCTCGGCCTCCGCGCGGCCGGAGCGGCCGCCCCGGCGCTCCGCGATCCGGGCCTCCTCCTTCAGACGGCGCCGCTCCCCCGGGCCCTCTGCCATCCGGTACAGCACCGGCACGATCACGAGGGTGAGCAGGGTGGAGGAGATCAGGCCGCCGATGACCACCACGGCCAGCGGCTGGGCGATGAACCCGCCGTTGCCGGTGATCCCCAGCGCCATCGGGACGAGCGCGAAGATCGTCGCCGCCGCGGTCATCAGGATCGGGCGCAGACGCTTGGAGGCGCCGAGGTGCAGCGCCTCGTCCAGAGCCATCCCGTGGCGTCGGTACTGGTTGACCAGGTCGATCAGCACGATCGCGTTGGTGACCACGATGCCCACCAGCATCAGCAGGCCGATCATCGAGGGCAGCCCCAGCGGCACGCGGGTGATGACCAGCAGGCCCAGCGAGCCGATCGCCGCGAAGAGGATGGAGACCAGCAGGATCAGCGGCTGGATCAGGGACTTGAAGATCCACACCAGCAGCACGTACACCAGCAGGATCGCGGCGACCATGGCGATGCCGAGCTGTCCGAAGGTCTCGTCGATGTCCGCGGCGGTGCCGCCCACGGTCGCCTCGACGCCCTCGGGCAGGTCCGCCGCGGCGATCGCGTCGTTCGCGGCGCGGGTCGCGATGCCCACGTCCTCACCGGCCGGCGTCACCGAGACGGTCACCGTCTCGAGCCCGTCCTGGGTCGAGATGGAGGGGCGGGAGAGCTCCTCGTCGACCGAGGCGACGTCCGTCAGCGGGATCGAGCCCATCAGCTCGAGGTCCTGCAGCTGCGCGAAGGTGTCCACGCTCTCGCCGCCCTCGACGTAGATGTCCAGCTCGTCGTCCTCGAGGGTGATCGTGCCGATCGCCCCGGGGAACATCTGCTGGGCGACCAGGCCGACCACGGCCTCCTCGGTCAGCCCCATCCGCGCCGCGGCCTCACGGTCCACGGTCACCACGGCCGTCGGCTGGTCGCCCTCGAGGTCGCTGGTGACCTCGGAGACGCCGTCCGGCAGCGGGTCGAGCTCGGCCAGGATCGCGTCGTTCGCGGCCTGACGGTCCTCCGCGGTGGGGCCGGTGATCATGATGTCCACCGAGTTCGAGCCGGTGGGCGAGGCGACGTCGGCCGCCTCGACCTCGCCGGGCTCGGGCAGGGCCTCGAGGGCGGAGACCATCTCCTCGCTCAGCGCCTCCTGGTCCGCGTCGGCGTCGGTGGTGATGGAGAAGCTGACCTCGTTCTCGCCGCCGCCGCCCATGCCGAACTGGCCGCCGCCGATGGTGGTCTGCACGGTCTCGACCCCGTCGATCTCCAGCAGCGCGTCCTCCGACTCGGCCGCCTTGTCGGAGGCCTGCTGGAGGTTGGTGCCGGCCGGGAGGGTCTGGGTGATCGAGGCGATGTTCTGCCCCGTGTCGCCCAGGAAGCTGACGTTGACCAGCGGGATCAGCAGCACGCTGCCGATCAGCACGATCACCGCGCCGCCGAGGGTGAGCAGGCGGCGCGGCAGCGTGTCCAGCGTCGCCCGCAGCACGGGGGCGTAGAGGCGGTGCAGCCAGGTGCGCTCCTCCTTCGCCTCGGCGTCCTCGCGGATCGCCGCGACCTGCGCGGCGTCATCGGGGTCGATGTCCCCGTGGCCCTTCGGGGGCTTCAGGAACCAGTACGCGAGCACCGGCACGATCGTCAGCGCCACCAGCAGCGAGGACAGCATCGCGATGCCGACGGTGAGGGCGAAGGGCCGGAACAGCTCCCCGGCCATGCCCGCGACCACCGCGATCGGCAGGAACACCACGACGGTGGCGAGGGTGGAGGCGGTGATCGCGCCGGCGACCTCGCCCACCGCGTCGAGGATCGCGCGGCGCTTGGTCTTGCCGTAGGCGAGGTGGCGCATGATGTTCTCGATCACCACGATCGAGTCGTCGACCACCCGGCCGATGGAGATCGTCAGCGCCGCGAGGGTCAGCATGTTCAGCGTGTACCCGGTGACGTACATGCCGATGAACGCGATCAGCAGCGAGGTCGGGATCGAGATCGCGGTGACCACGGTGGGCCGCACCCGGCGCAGGAACAGCAGGATCACGCCGACGGCGAAGAGCAGGCCCAGCAGGCCCTCCTCGGCCAGCGCCAGGATCGACTCCTGGATGAAGGGGGCCTGGTCGAAGACGACGTCCGCCTGGGCGTCGCCGCCGAGGCCCGCGAGGGTGTCGTCCAGGACGCTCTCGACGTCCCCGGAGATGTCCACGACGTTGCCGTCGACGGTCGCGGTCACCATCACCACGAGCGACTCGCGGCCGTTGGTGCGCGAGACGGAGGTGGGCTCCTCGGTGGTCTGCTCGACGGTGGCGACCTCGCCGAGGGTGACCGGCTCCGCGGGCTCGCCCGGGGCGGTGCCGGGCTGGGTCTGCTGCCCGTCGGCCCCCTGCGCGCCCTGCTGGTCGGCGCCCTGCTGGCCGCCCGCGGCCTGTCCGTCGGCGCCCTGCTGGCCGGCGCCCTGCGCGTCCTCGCCGCCGGAGCCGGAGGCGCCGTCGGACGGCATCAGCACGATCCCCTCGAGGCTCTCGAGGCTGTCGATGCTCTGCCCGAGCACGACGTCCATCGTGCGGTCCCCGTCGGTGACGGAGCCACCGGGCAGGGACAGGCCGCTCGCGTCCAGGGCGGTGGAGATGTCGTCCTCGGTCAGGCCGTTCTCGGCGAGCGCGGCCTCGTCCGGGGTGATGCGCACGATCTGCTCGGGCGCGCCGATCACCGCGACGGAGGAGACCCCGCCGATGCGCTCGAGCTCGGGGGTCACCGAGGCGTCGAGGCGCGAGGCGAGGTCGGAGGGATCCAGGTCCGAGGAGACCGACAGCACCACGGCGGGCAGGTCGCTGGTGCCGCCGGAGATGACCTGCGGATCCGCGTCCGAGGGGAGCTGCTCCTCGATGCGGCTCAGCGCCGCGTCGACCTGGTTCGAGGAGCGGGCCACGTCGGTGCCGTAGGTGAGCTCGACGGTGACCATCGACAGCCCCGCCTGGGAGGTCGAGGAGGTGGCCTCGACGTTCTCCAGCCCCTGCAGCGACTGCTCGACGGGGCTCGTGATCCGGTCCCTGACCTGCTCGGACGAGGACCCGGGAGCGGTGGTCATCACCTGGATCTGCGGCAGGGAGACCGAGGGGATCAGCTCCTGGCGCATCGTGGTCATGATGAACGCGCCGATGATCGACACGGCGATGCACACCAGGGCGATGAAGGACCTGTTGTTCAGGCTCAGGCGGGCGAGGCGGTTCATCCTGCTCCTCGGGAAGGCGGTCCGACGGGGTGGGTCCCGCCGTCCGGCGGGGCGTGGGCCCCGTCGCCGCGCCGGGGCGCAGGGCGGAGTGCTCCGCAGGAACTGTCTCACGCGCACCTGTGACCCCGGCACCGACGATGGTCGGGTGCTCGTCGCACAATGGTGGGGTGCCCACCCCTGCTCCTTCTCCCGACGAGCCCGACGAGCTGAGGGACGACGGACCCTCGGGGCCGACATCCGGAGACCGCGAGCAGCCGACGGGCGGCGACCGCGAGGAGCCGACGGCCGAGCCGCGGGAGGCGCCGATCGCCGAGCCGCGCGAGGAGCGGGCGCGGCGCACCGTCGACCGCGACATCCTGCGCCTGGCGATCCCGAGCCTCGGCGCGCTCGTGGCCGAGCCGCTGTTCGTCCTCGCCGACTCCGCGTTCATCGCCCGCGTCTCGACGACCTCGCTCGCGGGCCTGGGCCTCGCCTCGATGGTGCTCACCACCGTCGTGGGCCTGGCCGTGTTCCTCGCCTACTCCACCACCGCCGCGGTCGCCCGCTCCTTCGGCGCCGGCCGCCGCCGCGAGGCGATCTCCCGCGGGATCGACGCCTGCTGGCTCGCCCTGCTCGTCGGCGCCGCCGCGGCGCTCGTGCTGGTGGTGGCCGGGGAGCCGCTGCTGGCCCTGTTCGGCCCCTCCCCCGAGGTGCTCGCCGAGGCGACGATCTACCTGCGCATCAGCGCTCTCGGCCTGCCCGCCATGCTCGCCGTGCAGGCCGCGACGGGTCTGGTGCGCGGGCTGCAGGATGCGACGCTGCCGCTGGTGGTCGCCGTCGGCGGCGCGATCGTGAACATCCCGCTGAACGCGCTGCTGATCTTCGGGCTCGACCTCGGCATCGCCGGCTCCGCGATCGGCACGGTGATCGCCCAGTGGGTCATGGCGCTGGTGCTGCTGCTGGCGGTGATCGTCCGCCGTGCCCGGCGAGAGGGGATCGGGCTCGGGCTGCAGCCGGCGAACCTCGTCGCCGTGGGCCGGGACGCCGTGCCGATGTTCGTGCGCACCCTGTCCCTGCGGGTGGTGGTGATCGCCTCGACCGTGGTCGCCACCGGGCTCGGGGATGTGCAGCTGGCCGCGCACCAGCTCACCACCACGGTGTTCACGGTGCTGTCCCTGGCGCTGGACTCCCTCGCGATCGCGGGGCAGGCGCTGACCGGGCGGTATCTCGGCGCCTCGGACCCGCGCACCGTCCACGCCGTGACGCGGCGGCTGATGGTGTGGGGCGTGGGCGGCGGCGCGGTCGTCGCGGTGCTGCTGCTCGCGGCCAGCTACGTGGTGCCCTCGCTTTTCACGCCCGATGTCGCTGTGCAGGAGAGCCTGCGCGCGGCGCTGTGGGTACTGGTGATCACCCAGCCGATCGCCGGGTACGTGTTCGTGCTCGACGGGGTGCTGATGGGCGCCGGGGACGCGCCCTACCTGGCGAAGGTCGGCTCGCTCATCGCGGTGCTGGTCCTGCCCGGCGCGATCGCGGTGGCGCTGTGGGCACCGGGCGGCCCACTGGGGCTCGCGCTGCTGTGGCTGGCCTGCAACTTCTTCTTCATGGTGCTGCGCGCGATCAGCCTCGGCCTGCGGGTGCGGACCGACGACTGGATGCGGCTGGGCTGACGAGACGCCACCCATCCGGCCCGCGCATAATTCTGCGCTCCCTGCGTGACCTCAACGCCATGTACGGGCTGAGGTCACGAAGGGAGCGCAGTTTCATTCGGCCCACCCGGTCGGACTTCCGCGGCCGAGCACGAACCGTCGGCTCGGGGCCGCCGTCCTGCCGTGGTCAGCCGGCCTGCACGGCCTCACGGGCGGCGACGAAGGCGCGCACTGCCGCCTCGATGTCCTCCTCGGTGTGCGCTGCGGAGAGCTGCACGCGGATGCGCGCCTGCCCCTTCGGCACCACCGGGTAGGAGAACGCGGTGACGTACACGCCCTGGTCGAGCATGGCGTCGGCGATCCGGGCGGCGAGGGCGGCGTCCCCGAACATGACCGGCACGATCGCGTGCTCGCCGTCGAGCAGCTCGAAGCCCTCCTCGCCCATCCGGTCGCGGAACAGCTCCGCGTTGCGGAACAGGGTCGCGCGCAGCTCGGCGCTGCCCTCGACGAGCTGCAGCGCGGTGAGCGTCGCAGCCGTGATCGAGGGGGCCAGCGAGTTGGAGAACAGGTACGGGCGGCCCTTCTGGCGCAGCATCGCGACGATCTCGCGCCTGCCGGAGACGTAGCCGCCGCTCGCGCCGCCGAGCGCCTTGCCGAAGGTGCCCGTAAAGATGTCCACGCGGTCGGAGACGCCGAAGTGCTCGGGGGTGCCGGCGCCGGACTCGCCCATGAAGCCGACGGCGTGGGAGTCGTCGACCATGACCAGCGCGCCGAACTCGTCGGCGAGGTCGCAGATGCCGGGCAGCGGGGCGAGGTAGCCGTCCATCGAGAACACGCCGTCGGTGACGATGACGGTGCGCCTCGCGCCCCTGCCGTCGTGCAGCGCGGCGGCGGCCTCGAGCTGGGTGCGCAGGTCGTCCAGGTCGGCGTTGGCGTAGCGGAAGCGGGCGGCCTTGGACAGGCGGATCCCGTCGATGAGGGAGGCGTGGTTCAGGGCGTCGGAGATGATCGCGTCCTCCCTGCCGAACAGCGGCTCGAAGACGGCGCCGTTCGCGTCGAAGCAGGAGGAGAACAGGATCGTGTCCTCGGTGCCGAGGAAGGCGGACAGCGCCTGCTCGAGCTCGAGGTGGAGGTCCTGGGTGCCGCAGATGAAGCGCACCGAGGCCATGCCGAAGCCGCGCTCGTCCAGGGCGCGCTTGGCGGAGGCGACGAGCCGCTCGTCGTCGGCGAGGCCCAGGTAGTTGTTCGCGCAGAAGTTCAGCACCTCGGCGCCGTCGCGGCCGACGGGGCCGGCGGTGATGCGGCCGGACTGCGCGGTGGAGATGACGCGCTCGTGCTTGAAGGTGCCGGCCTGCTCGATCTCGTCGAGCTCGGCGGTCAGCTGGTCCTTGAGGTCGGTGTACATGGGTGTGGGTCCTTCGGGGTCGGAGCGGGGCTGGAGTGAGGTCGCGGGGGTGGGGGGTGCACAATTCTGCGTCCTGTGCGTGACCTCAGCGGCGTATAGGAGTTGAGGTCACGCAGGGAGCGCCCAATTGTGCGACGGGGTGGGGGCGACGGAGGCATGGGCCGGCGCCGGGGCTGCAGGGCCGGCGC
>NZ_KV788915.1:0-12989 GCF_001807385.1 Brachybacterium sp. HMSC06H03
GGCCCCCGCGCGACCTGCGGCCTCGCCGTCGGCCCCCGCGCGACCGGCGCGCTCGCTGTCAGCCCCCGTGCGAACAGGGCCACCCCCTCCGCCGGCGGGGCTCGCGGTGCGGTCGGGGCTCTCGGACTGGGCATCGTGCATGCGGGCCATTGTCCCCGCTCGCACCGCCCTCCGCCTCCCGGGGTGATCCGGGCCACGGCGCCCCTCCCCCGCTCATGTCGCCCGCGCCCTGGAAACCTGCGATGATCGAAGCGTGACCGCGAGAATCCTGATCGCCGGAGAAGCCCTCACCGACATCGTCGTCGACGCCGATGGCGGTCGTCGCGAGCACCCCGGCGGCTCCCCCCTGAACGTGGCCGTCGCCCTGGCGCGACTCTGCCACGATGCCCATCTGCTCACCGCGATCGGCGACGACGCCCGAGGCGACGCGATCCGCGCCCACCTCGACGAGTCCGGCGTGCAGCTCACGCCCGCCTCGGTCCGACCCGGCCGCACCTCGACCGCCGAGGCCGTGCTGGATGCGCACGGCGCCGCGACCTACACCTTCGACCTCATCTGGGACCCGGACACCGCCGGGCTGCCCGAGGCGCCGGACGCCGTGCACACCTCCTCCATCGCCGCCGTGCTCGAACCGGGGGCCACGACGATCTCCGCCCTGCTGCGCAGCGCCCGCGGCTCCTCGACGATCAGCTACGACCCCAATGCGCGCCCCACCCTGATGGGCGCGCCGGAGGACGTCCGCGCCCGGATCGAGGAGAACATCGCGCTGTCCGACGTCGTCAAGGCGTCCGACGAGGACGTGGCCTGGCTGTACGGCACCGAGGACGCCGAGGACGTCGCGGCCTCGTGGCGCGATCTCGGCCCGTCCCTGACCGTGCTGACCCGCGGCGGCGACGGCGCGGTCGCGTTCTCCGCCAGCGGCCGCGTGCAGGTCGCGCCGGTGCAGGTCGAGGTGGTCGACACCGTCGGCGCCGGCGACACCTTCTCCGCCGGGATCCTCGACGCGCTGGCCGCCAAGGGCCTGCTCGGCGCGGACCGTCGCGAGATGCTCGCCGCGATCCCGTCGGACGATCTCGCGACCGTGCTCCGACGTGCCGCCGCGCTCTCGGCGATCACCGTCTCGCGCGCCGGCGCGAACCCGCCCTGGAGCCACGAGCTCACCTGACCCGCCCCGCCCGGGGCACCGCTGCGCGGGCACGCCGACCCAGCCCGCCTCCCCTCCACCGGCCCGGGACCGCCCGAGGACCGGACCCGACCACCCGACAGAGAAGACGAACAGGAAGGCCCGTCGATGAACCAGTCCACCCCCGCAGCGCAGCAGAGCGACTACCGCATCGAGCACGACACCATGGGAGAGGTGCGCGTGCCCGTCTCGGCGCTGTACCGCGCCCAGACCCAGCGTGCGGTCGAGAACTTCCCGATCTCCGGGCAGGGCCTCGAGCCCGCGCACATCCACGCTCTCGCCCAGGTCAAGAAGGCCGCCGCCCGTGCGAACAAGGAGCTCGGGGTGCTGGACGGCACCATCGCCGACGCGATCATCGCCGCGGCCGATGCGGTCATCGCCGGCGAGCACGACGACCAGTTCCCGGTGGACACCTACCAGACCGGCTCGGGCACCAGCTCGAACATGAACATGAACGAGGTCCTGGCGACCCTCGCCACCAGCGCGGGCACCGAGACCCACCCCAACGACCACGTCAACTGCTCCCAGTCCAGCAACGACGTGTTCCCCACCTCCGTGCACGTCGCCGTGACCGCCGGCGTCGTCGAGCACCTGCTGCCCTCCCTCGCCCACCTCGCCGAGGCGCTCGAGAAGAAGGCCGAGGCGTGGAAGGACGTCGTCAAGTCCGGCCGCACCCATCTGATGGACGCCACCCCCGTCACCCTCGGCCAGGAGTTCGGCGGCTACGCGGCCTCGATCCGCTACGGCATCGAGCGCGTCGAGGCGGCGCTGCCCCGCACCGCGGAGGTCCCCCAGGGCGGCACCGCCGTCGGCACCGGCATCAACACCCCGATCGGGTTCCCGCAGAAGGTCATCGCGAACCTCGTCGACCAGACCGGCCTGCCCTTGACCGAGGCGCGCAACCACTTCGAGGCGCAGTCGAACCGCGACGGCCTGGTGGAGATGTCCGGTGCGCTGCGCACCATCGCCGTCTCCCTCACGAAGATCTGCAACGACCTGCGCTGGATGGGCTCCGGCCCCAACACCGGCCTGGGCGAGATCGCGATCCCCGACCTGCAGCCCGGCTCCTCGATCATGCCCGGCAAGGTCAACCCCGTCATCCCCGAGGCCGTGCTGATGGTGTGCGCGAAGATCGTCGGCAACGACGCGGCCATCGCCTGGGGCGGTTCGCAGGGCGCCTTCGAGCTGAACGTGCAGATCCCGCTGATGGGCACGAGCCTGCTGGAGTCGATCCGTCTGCTCGCCAACGCCTCCACGGTGCTGGCCGACAAGACCGTCGACGGGCTCACCGCGAACGAGGAGAAGGCCCGCTTCTACGCCGAGGCCTCCCCGTCGATCGTCACCCCGCTGAACAAGCTGATCGGCTACGAGTCCGCCGCGAAGATCGCCAAGCACGCCGTCGCCGAGCGCATCTCCGTGCGCGAGGCCGTGATCGCGCTGGGCTTCGTCGAGCGCGGCGAGCTCACCGAGGAGCAGCTCGACAGCGCACTGGACGTCCTCTCGATGACGGCGCCGAAGGCCTGATCCGTGCTCCGGATGCCACGGCATCTCGGTCAGACACGGCGTCGTGCATGACGCGCGAACGGGCACGGGGCGAACCGTCGACGACGGTGCGGCCCCTGCCGATGCCGCTCCCGCTCGCGCTCCTGCGCGGGCTCTTCACGGTGGCGGCCTGGATGATCTCGGCGGCGCCGCTCGCATTCCTCGCGCTGCTGGTGATCCTGGTGGTCGAGTCCCTGCTCGCGGTCGTGCACGTGCCGGCGTTCTCGACCTCAGACTATGGTGATCGCCTCATCGGGCTGATGCTCGGAGCCGGCGCGATGGTCTCCGGTGCGGCGCTGCTCGTGACCGTCTTTGTGTGGACGGTGCTGCCGGCCATCGAGCTGCACCTCGCACGGGCCGGCGCGCCCCGTGCACGTCTGTCCGCGCAGGACGGTCGACGGCTCGTCGTTCCTGCTGCGCGGCGCGCCAGCCTTCTCCTCGCGGTCGCGGCCGTCGGCCTTCTTGCAGTCGGTGCGGTCGTCGGGCTCCTTGCCGAGGAGCCGGGGGACGGTCTCCATGCAGTGGTGTTCTCCGGTCTCGGTCTGAGTGCCGTAGTTCTGCGTCTGTTCGTTCGACGGCGAACCGCCGGTTCATCTGCTGATCTCATTGCGCTGGAGGCGGTCTGGCCTCCCGTCGAGTCGACACCCGAGCAAGTGACGGTGATCCTCGCTCGCGAGCGCCGGCGCGAAGCGGATCCAGCGCACGACGTGCCGATGCACGGCCGACGACGGTCCGACGCTCGCCTGCCGGCAGACGGTTCGTCTCTTTCCGCGTGGCCCCTCACGCTCGTCGGCGCCGGAATCACGGGTCTCGTGCTGTCCGACGTGCTCGAGTACGACGGTCCGTTGCTCGCCGTGCCCTTCGCGCTCCTGCTCGCCGCCGTCGGACTTGGTGCCTTGGTCGCGATCCGCCGCGTCCAGAGTGCTTCGAGAACCTGGGCACGCGAAACCAGTGCGGAGAACGCACCGCGAGCGTCCGCCGCCGTATACACGCGCCGTCATCCCGCTTTGCTTCCCGCCGCGATGCTCGCGATGACGGCGGCGGCCGCGTTCACCGCTGCACTCACGGCGCATTGGCTCGGTCCCACCACATACTCGTCGGTATCCGTGTCGACGAGCTCCACACTCGGGGCGCTTGGAGTCACGCTCGCTGTCGTGTCGATCGGAGTCAGCGCGATCGAGCATCGGGGGACACGGGCCTGGCGCGAGCGGTTCCTTCTCGCGCGTCAGGATCTCGATCCATTCTGGTGCCCCGACCTGCACCACGACGGGTTGCAGAGCATCCACGGCTGGCTGAACGGGCGCCACGCACCTCCGCATGGACGACGGACTCTCTGACACTGCAAGCATTCGAACGCGACAGCCGTCCCTGCCGCGCGTTGCCCGGTCGAGCCACACCGTGCCGATGCGCACGGCGCACCTTGACCTGGAGCGCACTCCAGGGTCTGAGATGAGCGGCATGTGGATCCTGCTGCTCGCGCCCTACGCGCTCCTCGCCCTGTCCCAGCTCCTCGCCCTCGTGGCCCTCGCCAAGGCCGCACCGGCCATGGGCCTCGGCCTCCCCGCCCTCGCGGTTCCGGCCCTCGTCTATCTCGCCGCCGCCCTCCTCAGCCTTGCGGCCTTCGCTCTCGCCGTCGCGCCGGAGCGCCTCGGGCCTCCCGGGCCGAAGGAGCCGCTCATCGCGCTCGCGGTGCTCTCCGGACTGCTCGTCTGCGCGGCTCCGCTGCTGTGGGGGCGGACGATCGGCGAGTTCCACCTCTCCCACCACGTGGTGCGGGCGCTCGTGACCACTGCGTGCCTCGTGCTGTACTCCTGGTATGTCGCTTCCCATCGGTGAGGTCGCACGCAGCAGCGGGCTCAGCCCGGACGCCCTGCGCTACTACGAGCGCGAAGGGCTGCTGCCAGCGCCGGAGCGCACGGCGGGCGGGGCCCGACGCTACGACGAGTCAACCCTTGACCAGCTCGCCGTGATCACGTCGCTGCGTGCCGCGGGCTTCAGCCTCGCCCAGGTGCGCGAACTGCTGGGCGCCAAGGAGGGCACGCTCACCGTGCGCGAGCGGATCGACGCCGCCCGCACCGCCCTCGACGCGCTCGATGCCGCGCTCGACGAGAAGGAGCGCGAGCTCACCGCCGCCCGCGGGCACCTGCGCGCCTGGCGGGACGAGCTCGACTCCGGAGAGCCCTGGCCGAACACCCCCTTCGGCTGCTGAGCTCTCCCGCCGAGCACGCACAGCCCGCGGTCCGTCGCCGCCGTCGCCCCACCACTGTCGCCGTCCCGGCGTCGCCCTGCAGTCGCCGCCGCCTCCGCCGCAGCGGCGTCTGTGATCACTGGCGAAATGCGGGGATCCTCCGCCCCAGAGAACGTCGGTGCCCATATACCGCCAGTGAACGCAACCACGCCCACCGGCCGGCGCCCTTCCGACGTCCTCGGTCCTCGCACGGATGTTCAGCCACTCCGGGCGCTCCGTCGGAGCTCGCGTCGATGATCACCGCGGCCGAGGATCGTCTGCAGCTTCCGGCGCGTATCCGGCCAGTGCAGGAACACCTGCTCCCACGTCAGGCGCGTGACCCGGTACCCGATCGACTCCAGGTACAGGTCCCGTGCCCGGTCCTCGGCATAGCTCAGCGGATCGTCATGGAACTCGCGGCTGTCGCACTCGATGATCCAGTTCCGCCCCACCAGCAGATCCACGCGCCGGCCGTCGTACGGGAAGCGCACCTGGGTCTTCACGCCGATGCCCCGCGACTCGAACCACCAGCGGACGGCCGTCTCGGTGCCCGACTCCGCATCACCTCGCACGCGTCAGAGCGGCCGACGGATGTCCTTCGGCAACCTCAAGAAGACCTGTTCCAGCTGCCCACGGCCGATCAGCCTGCGCTGGAGCGAGGACTCCATGAGCACCGCCGCCTTCACCGTGGGAAGGCATCGAGCAGCGTGCTCCAACACCAGGCCCAGGTCAGGGACGGGATCGTCGTCCGGCCAGGATCGCAGCTCCGGTCCGTGCAGGACGAGACGCTGCAATGGCCTCTTCCCGGTGCCTTTCATCCGCCCGCGCCGCAGGGGCAGCTCCCTCACGTCCTCGAGCTCGGGCGGCAATCTCAGCATGCGCGGCCTGAACACGTGCACGCCGGTGTGCGGTGGTGTCCAGACTCCGTGCAGGGATGCCGCGTCGAGGCAGGTGGGGCGCAGCCCCAGCTCGAGCAGGGCGAGGAGGTCGGTCGGCGCCGCGTCGGTGACATACCAGGGTCGCACGGTGCGATGCTCGCCGTGTGCAGTGCGTCGAAGGAGCTCGGCACGGGCGACGCCCTGCGCACGGAGGGTCCGCTGGTGGTCAATGCCGTCGATCTTCATGAGGGCATCGGAGCATGTCCCCACTCGTGGCCGACGACGCGCATCCCTCCTGGGGACGGAGCGCCGGTGGGGAGGAACAGTCCCAGCGCTGGCGCCGCCAGAAAGACTTGATCCTGGTCCGGATCGTGCAGGGAAGGTCAGCCCGGGAAAAGGTGCCGACGGCCAGAGGCAGGACCGGACGTGATCCGAGAGCCTCGCCCCTGCCCGCGCCGCGGTCCTCTGCGTTGACTGGCGGAATACAGGGACGCTACCGCCTATACGGCCTCCGTCCGGCTATGCCGCCAGTCAACGCATGCGCTGCCGACGCGCGACGTGACGACTCGGCGTCGGCGATCCCGCGGACGCAACGGGTCTGGATGTCTCACACTCAGCGCGGCGAGCCCGCGGAGGCGGGATGTGCCGGCACCGCGCGCCCCGGACCCCTGCGCTCACTGGCGGACTGCGGGGATGCTTCCGCCCATGCGGCCTCCGTCCGGGTATACCGCCAGTGAACGCAGAGACTCCACCGCAGCGTGGACCGACCCCCGGCGCTCAGCGCCAGGACCGTGCCCCGCCCCTCAGGGGATCGGCTCGTCCAGCACGTGGGTGACGAGCTCGGCGACCTTCGACCGCTCGGAGCGCTGCAGGGTGATGTGCGCGAAGAGCTCCTTCTCCTTGAGCGCCTCGACCACGGAGGCGATCCCGTCGTAGCGCCCGATGCGGAGGTTGTCGCGCTGGGCGATGTCGTGGGTGAGCACCACGCGGGAGTTCTGGCCGATGCGGGAGAGCATGGTCAGCAGCACGTTGCGCTCGAGGGACTGGGCCTCGTCGACGATCACGAAGGCGTCGTGGAGGGAGCGGCCGCGGATGTGGGTCAGCGGGAGCACCTCGAGCATGCCGCGGGAGAGCACCTCGTCGATGACGTTCTGGGAGACCATCGAGCCGAGCGTGTCGAACACGGCCTGACCCCAGGGGCCCATCTTCTCGCTCTGGTCGCCGGGGAGATAGCCGAGCTCCTGCCCGCCCACGGCGAACAGCGGCCGGAACACCATGATCTTCCGCTGCGTGCGGCGCTCGAGCACGGCCTCGAGACCCGCGCAGAGGGCGAGGGCGCTCTTGCCGGTGCCGGCGCGGCCGCCGAGGGAGACGATGCCGATGGACTCGTCCTGGAGCAGGTCGATCGCGACGCGCTGCTCCGCGGAGCGGCCGGCGACCCCGAACACGGTCTGGTCGCCGTGCACGAGCCGCACCTGCTTGTCACGGGTGACGCGGCCGAGCGCCGACCCGCGCGGGCTCGTGATCGTCAGGCCCGTGTGCACGGGGTGGTGGGCGATCTCGGGCACCTCGACGGCCTGGCCGTCGTAGAGGTCGGTCATGGTCTGCTCATCCACGGCGGTGGTGACCATCCCGGTGTAGCCGCGGTCGCGGGCGAGCTCGGCCCGGTACTCCTCGGCGTGGATGCCGGAGGCGCTGGCCTTGATCCGCATCGGCAGATCCTTGGACACCAGCACCACGTTCTTGCCCTCGAGCTGGAGGTTCTTCGCGACGGCGAGGATGCGGGTGTCGTTGTCGCCGAGGCGGAAGCCGTCGGGCAGCGAGGCGGTGCTCATGTGGTTCAGCTCGACGCGCACGTGGCCGCCGTCCTTGCCGATCGGGAGTGGCACGGAGAGGTTGCCGTGGAGCTCGCGCAGGTCATCGAGGATGCGCAGCGCCTGCCTCGCGAAGTAGCCGAGGTCGGGGTGGTGGCGCTTGGCCTCGAGCTCGGTGACCACGACGATCGGCAGCACGATGTCGTGCTCGGCGAAGCGGTGCAGCGAGAGCGGGTCCGAGAGCAGCACCGAGGTGTCCAGCACGTAGGTGATCACGCCCGTCTCGATCTCGGCGAGCATCTGCTGGGCGGCGCCGGGCCGGAGCGAGGGGACCACGGGGGCGCCGTCGGGGTTCGCGGCGCCGATCACCGCCGTCCCGCCGTCCGGTCCGGGCGAGAAGCTGCCGCCGAAGGCGGTCGTCGTCTCGCGGGCAGTGGTCGTCTCGTCCATGGGAGCCTCCCGTAATCTCGCGGATGCCTGGACCATAGCCCTCGGTGCACCCGCCGTCGGGCGAGTCCCGCGGGCGGCGGACACGACGTTCACCCGATCGTCATCGGGAGTTCTGCGGGCTCCCGATGAGAGCCAGTGTGCCACCGCTCACAGCGCGAGGCGGGGAGGGCGCGGACGGGTGCGTCGCGCTCGCAGCGGCCGACGGGGCACGGGGCCGACGGTCTCAGGCGCCGTAGCGGCGCTCGCGTCGGCAGTAGTCGCGCAGGGCGCGCAGCAGGTCGATGCGGCGGAACCCGGGCCAGTAGGTCTCGCAGAACCAGTACTCGGAATGCACCGACTGCCAGAGCAGGAAGCCGGAGAGGCGCTGCTCGCCGGAGGTGCGGATGATGAGGTCGGGGTCGGGCTGGCCGCGCGTGTAGAGGTGCTCGGCGATCGCGCCGACGCTGATCCCCTCGGCGATCTCCTCGATGCCCTTCCCCTGCGCGCCGAGGTCCCGCACCAGCTCGCGCACCGCGTGGACGATCTCCTCACGGCCGCCGTAGCCGATCGCGACGTTGACGGTCAGGCGGGCCTCGGGCGAGGTCTCCTGCTGCAGGCGGACGATCCCCTCGCGCATCTCCTCGGGGAGGGAGTCGGCGCTTCCGGTCAGACGCACGCAGTAGCCGGCGTCGGTGATCTGCTCGATGGTGGAGGTGATGATCTCGTACAGGGCGACGAGCTCCTCCGGCGGGCGCCGGAGGTTGTCGGTCGAGAGCATCCACACGGTGACCAGTGGGATTCCGAGGTCCTCGCACCAGGAGAGGAACTCGACGATCTTCGCGGCGCCGGCGCGATGGCCCTGGGCGGTGGACTCCCCCGCGGCCTTCGCCCAGCGACGGTTCCCGTCGACGATCACGCCGAGGTGCTGCGGGAGGTCGAAGGACTCGAGCTCCTTGGACAGCCTGCGCTCGTACACGCGGTACAGCAGCCCGCCGGCGGCCATGCGCGCCTCCGTCCCCTCGTCGTGCCCGCCCGGCGGCTGGGCCCCGGGTGCGCGCCGGGTGCGGCGCGCTGCGTCCATTATCGACGACGGCGGGAGGGCCGCCCGACGATCGGTGGGAATCCGCACGAGACGCTCACAGCACCCCCATACCGAACCTACGGTTGCGTAGGTTACGGTGTGCCCATGACCCCCGGACCCCATGACGAGGCCGCCGCGAGAGCCTCCGGCCGCACACCGCGCGCCGCCGACGAGTCCCCCGCCACCCCCGGCGGTGCCCCGACTCTCCAGGACCCCGCGCCGCGCGAGATCGCCGAGGCCGTCGCCGGCAGCGGCGGCACCACCGAGCTGCGCGACGAGGACCTGCCCACGGCGGAGAACTTCCCCTTCGCGCCGCGCACCCTGACCCGGGCGATGGCGCGCCGCGCCACGCAGCTCGGCCTCCAGCTGCCCAAGCCGCGACTGCGCGGGATGCTGCACCTGATCGCCTTCCCGACCACGCTCGTGCTCGGGCTGCTGCTGGTCGCCGTCGGCCAGACCCTCACGATCCGCCTGGCCTGCGCGGTGTTCGTGCTGACGGCCGGGATGCTGTTCGGGATCAGCGCGGTCTACCACCGCGGCACCTGGTCCCCGCAGCACGCGATCATCCTGCGCCGCTTCGACCACGCGAACATCTTCCTGATCATCGCCGGCACCTACACCCCGATCGCCGCGGCGCTGCTGGCCCCGCGCCAGGCGCTCACTCTGCTCGCGATCGCCTGGGGCGGCGCACTGGTGGGGGTGTGCTTCCGGATCTTCTGGACCGGTGCGCCGCGCTGGCTGTACGTCCCCGCCTATGTCGCCCTCGGCTGGGTGGCGGTGTTCTACATGCCGCAGCTGCACGCGGGCGGCGGCTGGCCGGTGGTGATCCTGCTGCTCGCGGGCGGGCTCGCGTACACGGCGGGCGCGGTGATGTACGCGCTGAAGCGGCCGAACCCCTCCCCCGCCTGGTTCGGCTTCCACGAGATCTTCCACTCGGGCACGCTGATCGGCTTCGGCTGCCACTTCGCCGCCGTCGCCGCGGCGGTGCTCTGAGCAGGCCGCTCCCCTGCGGCGCGCGCTCAGCGGCGCTCGTCGCCCTCGGGCGCGTCGTCGTCCGACGGACCCGAGGAGTCCGACAGGTCCGAGGAGTCCGCCGGTCCCGCGGGATCCGTCGGCTCCGGGGAGTCCGCCGGCACTCCGTCCGGCGCGGCGTCCGCGCCGTCGGCCTGCGCCTCCTCGGCACCCTCGCCGTCGACGGTCCCTCGATCCGCGGCGTCGCCCGAGGCCTGCTCGCGCTCGGCCGCCTCGTCCGCGGCCTCCTCGCGCTCGGGGGCCTCGGCCTCCTCGCGCTCGAGCTGCGCCTGGCGCTCCTCGACCCGGGCCCTGGCCTGCACCCGTCGGACGCGCCGCGTCATGTCGATCAGGAGCAGCACGACGACCACCGCGAGCACGAAGGTCGCAAGGAAACCGGGCAGTCCCGGGGAGACGGTGACGGAGTTGAACTCCTCGCCGTCCGACGGGCTCGGCGCGGCCTGGAGCACGGCACTGACGGCCGGGAGCACGCCCGGCCCGCCGAGCCCTGCCCCGATCACGAGCGGCCCTCCACGGTCTCGTGGCGGAGCCCGGCGAACAGGTCCCGCTCGGGCAGCTTCACACCGATCCGGGAGATGTGCAGCTCGTAGTCCTCGGTGCCCCAGGCCGCGATCTCGGCATCGTGCGCGATGCGGAAGAAGGGCCCCTCGGGGTCGACCTGGGTGGCGTGGGCGCGCAGCGCGTCGTCGCGGATCCCGAGATAGTCACGCACGTCGATGCGGGTGGTGAGCAGCCGGTCGTGGCTCTCGTCGTAGTGCTGGAGCATCTGGTCGAGCTCCTCGTTGGGGGTGCCCTCGGCGCGCAGGTGACGGCTCACGGCGGCGAAGCGCTGACGGTGGAAGCCGTTGATGTAGTACAGCTTCGCGACCTCCCAGGGCTCGCCGAGCTCGGGCGCGAAGTCAGGGTCCGCGGCGAGGTCGAAGGCCGCCACGGAGATGCGGTTGACCTGGATGTGGTCGGGGTGCGGGTAGCCGCCGTTCTCGTCATAGGTGGTCATCACGTGCGGGCGCAGGCGGCGCACCGCCTCGACCAGCGGACGGACCGCCTCCTCGACGGGGAGGGTCGCGAAGCTCCCGGCCGGCAGCGGCGGCAGCGGGTCCCCCTCGGGCAGTCCCGAGTCGACGAAGCCGAGCCACTCGTGGTCCACGCCCAGGATCTCCTTCGCCCGCTCCATCTCGCGGCGGCGGATCCCGGGCAGGCTCTCGGGGGTGATCCCCGGATCGTCGCGGAGGCGGGGGTTCAGCACGTCGCCGCGCTCTCCGCCGGTCGCGGTGAGCACCGTGACCTGCACTCCCTCGCGTGCGTAGCGTGCGGTCGACCCGGCACCCTTGGACGACTCGTCGTCGGGGTGCGCATGGACGGCCACCATCCGCAGGGGCTCATCGGGGGCGGGCAGCTGGACGGTCACGGGACTCCTCGTAGACGACGGGCGGGGCACTGCCCCGGTGCGGTTCACACGCGCGACCGAGACGGTCCGCGACACCTGCACCAGCGCCCGATCGTACGCCACCCCTCCGCGAGCGAGCAGGGCGCGGACCGCCTCCTCGCCTCGGACGTGACCGGTCCCTCGCTCCCTCCGCCCGCGCTCCCGGACCGCTCCCGGGGAGGGTCTGGGAGACTGGGCGCATGGACGATGCCGAGGAGCTCCACCGCCAGCGCTACGGCGGACCGCTCGTCTCCCCCCGCACCGCGAAGATCCTGGTCGCCGTCGCCGGCGCGGTGTTCGTCGCGATCGTGATCGTGGTGGGGCTCTTCGTCGCGCGCGAGGAGGTCCGCTACGACGTCCTGGCCTACGACCACCTCGCCTCCGACCGCATCGGCGTGGACTTCGTGGTGACGATGGCGCCCGGCACCGAGGCGACCTGCCGGATCCAGGCGATGAACGAGGGGCGCGCACAGGTCGGCTTCGTCGAGACCACGATCCCGGCGCAGACCGAGCGCCGCACCGCGCACCACGTCGAGATCTCCACCCAGGGCGAGGCGGTCTCCGCCGAGGTCGTCGGCTGCACCGTCGGCTGACCCCGCTGCCGACTGGAGGACCATTCCCGCGGATTTCACGATGCGCGTAAAACGTCCATCGGTCCCAGGAAATGCACAGCGCGCCGTGTAGTGTTGCCCGGAACCGGCGAACGACCGGTCATCATCACCCGCACACGGGGCGCATGAGGACATGTGCCCCGTGATTCGCGTATTGGGGGTCTTCGTCCCCGTGCGCTTCACCGAGGACGACAGGAGTGAACCCATGAGCAGCCAGCCGAATGGCGCCTGGCTCACCCAGGACGCGTACGACCGCCTGGCCAAGGAGCTCGCCGAGCTCGAGGGCCCGGGCCGCACCGAGATCGCCGAGCGCATCGCCGCGGCTCGCGACGAGGGCGACCTCAAGGAGAACGGCGGCTATCACGCCGCCCGCGAGGAGCAGGGCAAGATGGAGGCGCGCATCGCGGACCTCCAGCGCCTGCTGAAGAACGCCGTGGTCGGGGAGTCCCCGAAGGACGACGGCGTCGTCGAGCCCGGAATGGTCGTGGCCATCTCGATGGCCGGCAAGGAGCGCACCTTCCTGCTGGGCAACCGCGAGATCGCCGACGGCGACGACCTGGAGGTCTACTCCATCGAGTCGCCGCTGGGCAGCGCGATCCACGGCTCGAAGGTCGGCGACACCGTCGACTACACCGCGCCGACCGGGAAGTCCTTCCCGATCGAGATCCTCCGCGCCAAGCCGTACTCGGCCTGAGCCGCGCGCCCCACGGGGCGACCGGGCACTGCCCGGACCGATGAGAGAGCCCCTTCCGGCAGCTGCCGGAAG
>NZ_KV788916.1:0-1143 GCF_001807385.1 Brachybacterium sp. HMSC06H03
GGCGCCCCCGACACCATGTGGTGTCGGGGGCGCCTCTCATCGGTGCCGGCGCTCCTCGGCGCGGGCGCTCAGCGGTGAGGACGCCGCGGGCTCACTCGCCCTCGACAGGCGGGAGCACGTCGGGGTTCTCCTCGAGCCAGGCCTCCACGGCCTCGGCCTCCTTGCCCTCGCCGAACTCGTTGACGACCTTGTCCTCGAGGGAGCCGAACTGCTCGTCGGACAGGGTCGCGCCCGCGATCCACTCGGCGGCGTCGGGGAAGTCCTCCTTGAAGCCGGTGCGGCCCAGGTGGTGCAGCGCCTCCGGCTCGCCGAAGGCGCCCTCGGGGTCCTCGAGCGCCTTCATGTCGTAGGCCGGCATCGCCCAGAACGGGGTCCACAGCGTGACGACGATGTCCTCCTCGGCGTCGATCGCGTTCTCGAGCTCCGTGATCATCGCGGTGGTGGAGGAGGTGACGAGCTCGTAGTCGTCGAGGCCGTAGCCCGGGATCACGCTCTCCTGGGTCGCCTTGGTCAGCCCGGCGCCCGGCTCGATGCCGACGATCCGGCCGCCGAAGCGGTCGGCCTGGCCCGCGAGCTCGTCGATCGAGGTGATGTCCACGTACTGCGGCACGGAGAGGTTCAGCACCGCGCCCTCGTAGTAGGCCACCAGGTCCTCGATGTCGTCGCCGTACTCCTCCATGTAGGAGGCGTGGGTGACCTCGGGCCAGGCCGAGGGGAACATGTCCACATCGCCCTGGGCGAGGCCTGCGTAGAGCACGCCGGCCTCCGTGATCGGCTCGTGCTCGACGGTGTAGCCCATGGCGGTCAGGCGGTTGTCGAGCAGGTAGGCGAGGGACAGCCCGTCGGTCCACGAGGGGATGTAGCCCAGCGTGATGGTGTCGCCGCCCGAGCCGCCCGAGCCGCCCGAACCGCCGCCGTCGCCGCTTCCGCCGCAGGCGGCGAGGCCGAGGCCCATCAGGCCGGCGCCGCCGATCAGGGCGGAGCGTCGGGTGAGCGGGGTGTCGGCGGGGCGCCGTGTGCCGCGGGGGCTGAGGGGGAGTCGTCGGGTGCTCATGAGGGAGTTCCTTTCGAGGTGGTCATCGGATCGTGGTGATCATCGGTCTGCGGTGGGAGCGGCCGGGCCCCATCGTCGGGGGGGGGGGG
>NZ_KV788916.1:1163-17148 GCF_001807385.1 Brachybacterium sp. HMSC06H03
GGGGGGGGGGGGTCGACGGGTCAGGCCCCGGTGGTCGCGCGCTGCGCGATGGACCGCTGGATCAGGGCGAGCGCGGAGGTCGGATAGCCGGCGGGGTTGCCGATCGCCGCGGTGAGGCGGTCGAGGAAGACGGCCAGGACCACCACGGCCAGGCCGGCCTCGACGCCGAGGGGCAGGTTCTGGGTGGAGATCGCCTGGACGACCTCCTTGCCCAGGCCGTCCGCGCCGACCATGCCGGCGACCACGGCCATCGACAGGGAGAGCATGATGACCTGGTTGACGCCCGCCATGATGGTCGGGACGGCCAGCGGCAGCTGGATGCCGCGGAGGATCTGGCCACGGGTCGCGCCGAAGGCCTCTCCGGCCTCGACGGTCTCTGCGTCGACCTGGCGGATGCCGAGCTCGGTCATGCGCACGCCGGGCGGCAGCGCGAAGATGATCGTGGAGAAGACGCCCGGGACCACGCCGATCGAGAAGAACGTGACCGCCGGGATCAGGTAGACGAAGGCGGGCATCGTCTGCATGAAGTCCATGACCGGCTTCACGATCGCGCTGACCGTGCTGGAGACAGCCGCGAGGATGCCCAGCGGCACCGCGATCACGACCGCGAACACGGTCGCCACCAGCACCAGCGCCATGGTCTGCATCATCGTCTCCCACTGCTCCATCGAGATCACGATGGCGAAGCCGATGAGCGTCGCGAGCGAGAGCTTCCAGGAGCGGAACACGAAGGCGATCAGTGCGAAGACCACGACCATCACCAGCGCGGGCGCCAGCAGGAGCAGGTCGGTGAGGCCGCCGATCAGGAAGTCCATCACCGTGGAGAAGAGGTCGAACAGCCAGGAGACGTTCGCCTTGAGCCAGTCGATGCCGGCGTCGATCCACTCGCCGATCGGGAGGCGGGGCATGAGGGCGTCGTCGGGGTTCATCGTGCGTCACCTCCGAGGCGATCGTCGGCGGTCGGGGCGTCCTGCGCGGCGTCTCCCGGGGCGCCGGGGTCCACCGGTCCGGGCGGCGGATCGACGGCGGGGGAGGAGGTCTCTCCCTCGCCGATCACGCCGAGCGCGGTGAGCAGGGTGACCCGGGGGATCACGCCGGCGAACCGGCCCTCGTCGTCGACGACGACGAGCGGCGCGTCGTGCTGCGCGGACTTCCCGAACAGCTCGGCGACAGGCGTGTCGTGGCTGACCACCGCCATCTCGTGCCGATCGGACCAGGGCAGTTCGTCCTGGCCGAGGCGCACCGCCTCGGCGACGTCGTCCTGCCAGATCACGCCGGCGGGGGGGCGGTCGCGCTCGAGCACCACGAGCCAGGGGTTCTGCGTCTCGCGCAGCAGCTTGTGGGCGGTGCGCGGACCCTGACCGATGCCGAGGGTCTCGCGCGGCTGCTCCATCACGGCGCCGGCCACGAGCACGCGGGTGCGGTCGACGTCCTGGATGAACTTCGCGACGTAGTCGTTGGCGGGCTCGTTGAGGATCTCCTCCGAGGAGCCGATCTGCTCGATCCGGCCGTCGCGCATCATCGCGATCCGGTCGCCCAGGCGCATCGCCTCGTTGAGGTCATGGGTGATGAACAGGATCGTCTTGTCCAGACGCTGCTGCAGGTCGACGAGCTGGTCCTGCATGTCGCGCCGGATCAGCGGGTCCAGGGCGGAGAACGCCTCGTCCATCAGCATCACGTCGGTGCCG
The DNA here is from genome assembly GCF_001807385.1 of Brachybacterium sp. HMSC06H03. NCBI lineage: Bacteria > Bacillati > Actinomycetota > Actinomycetes > Micrococcales > Dermabacteraceae > Brachybacterium > Brachybacterium sp. HMSC06H03. The sequence continues at coordinate 2,852 of NZ_KV788916.1, forward strand.
GCGGCGAGGGCACGGGCCAGGCCCACACGCTGCTTCATGCCGCCGGAGAGGGCGGAGGGGCGGTAGGCGTCCCAGCCCTTCAGCCCCACCATCCCCAGCGCCTCCTTCGCCTTCTTCTCGCGATCGGAGCGGTTCATGCCGCTGATCTCGAGGCCGTAGGCGGCGTTCTCGCCGACGGTGCGATGGGGGAGGAGCGCGAAGTTCTGGAAGACCATGGAGATCCGACGGCGGCGCACGTCCCGCACCTGCGCGGGGGACATCTTCGAGAGCACCTCCTCGCCGATGCGGATCTCGCCGTCGGTGGCGGGGAGCAGGCCGTTGACCATGCGGATGAGGGTGGACTTCCCGGAGCCGGACAGGCCCATCACCACGAAGATCTCCCCGGGGTCGACGCTGAAGCTGGCATCGATCACGGCGGCGGTCAGGCCCTGCGCGCGCAGGTCCTCGCGCGAGCGTCCGCTGCGGAGCTCGCGCACTCCTCGCTCTGGTCGGCGGCCGAAGATCTTGTACAGACCCTCGGCAGAGATCACAGGTGGCACAGGGGCTCCTTCGGTGGCGACATGACGTGAGCGATGCCGAGCGGGACGTGAGCGGCAGAGGGCGCAGAGCGACAGAAGGCGCAGAGCGACAGGAGGCGCAGCGGGACCCGGGCGGCATCCGACGATCCATCACTCTAAGCCTCGACCGTGGGAAAAACCGCTTTGGAACAGGCGTTTCAGGGCTCATGAACGGGGCTCGGAGCGTCCGCGGGACGGAGGCGGCGGGGGTGAGGGTTCTTGGGGGGAAACGGCCTGGCCTGCAGGGATGCGTCCGCCGGACGGGACGACCGCCAGCCGATCCGACTGTCCGACAATCGGGACATAACTATTCGATCACGCCCTGATCGGACGGGCAGGACCCGCCCGACGACGACCTGCCGGAGGGCGGTGGCGGCGCGAGGCATTCAGCCCCGCGGCGGGAGGGCCTCGGCGAGGAAGCCGAGGGTCTGCTGCCAGGCCGCCTCGGCGGCGCCGGCGTGGTGCAGACCGGGGTGGGGGTTGTCGAAGGCGTGCCCCGCACCCTCGTGGAGCGAGAAGCGCACCTGCTCGCGGGTGCCGTCGGCGGTGACGGCCTCGCGGATCTGCTCGACCTGCTCGAGCGGGATGAAGGCGTCGGCCGTGCCGAAGTGGTGCAGGCTCGGCACGCCCACCTGCGCGGCGCGGTCCAGCAGCGTGGGCAGCGCGGAGCCGTAGTAGCTGACCAGGGCCGAGACCGGGCGGTCCTCCTCGGCGGCCGATGCGGCGGCGGAGAACGCGAGCCCGCCGCCGTAGCAGAAGCCCACCAGCCCCACCCGTTCGGAGTCGACCGCGCCATGGGCGCGCAGCGCGCCGATCGCCGCGATCGCATCGGCCTCGGCCCGCTCCCAGGGCACGCGCGAGGTCAGCGCCATGCCCTCCTCGAGCCAGGTCTGGAAGTCCTCGCCGTCCTCGATGCCGACGACCGGCGGGTCGAGCCGTGCGAAGAGCTGCGGGGCGAGCACCGCGTAGCCGCGGGCGGCGAGATCCGCGCAGCGCTGCTGCATGTAGGTGGAGAGTCCGAAGATCTCCTGCAGCACCACGAGACCCGGCACGGGCTGATCGAGGTCTTCGGGCAGCCAGAGCAGCCCGGGCAGGTCACCGGCGTCCGTCGGGATCTGAAGCGTCGTCGCACTCACGCCGCGACCCTACCCCGCGGCCCCGTGGCCGGGTGCGGTGTCGGCGGGCGACAGGGCGGCGGCGGGCTCAGGAGAACAGGGCGAGGGCGTAGACCGCGAAGAGCAGCAGGTGCACCGTGCCGTGCACCGCGGTCACGCGCGGAGCCGCCGCGGAGACGGCGGAGACCGCGAAGGTCACGCCGAGCAGCAGCAGGTTCACGGGCGACTCCGCCAGCACCACGGGGGTGCCGGTGGCGAGCCCGATGATCAGCACGGTCGGGATGGTCAGCGCCAGGGTCGAGACGAGCGCGCCGTGGCACAGGTTGACCACCCGCTGCATCTCCCCGCCGGTCGCCGCACGGAGCGCGGTGAGCGTCTCGGGGGTGAACACGATCGCGGCGATCAGCATCCCGGACAGGGCGATCGGGGCGCCGAGTCGCTCCAGCCCCTCGTCGAGCAGCCCGGCCATGTGGTGGGAGAGCAGCACGATCGGCAGCACGGTCGCGACGAGCAGCAGCACGCGCAGCCCCAGCTCCGCGCGGTGGTGGGCGAGCGTCGCGCCGATGCCGGGCGAGGAGCCCTCGGCGTCGGGGTCGGCCGCGGCGTCGGCGGGCTCCTCGGCGGACCCGTCGGCCGCGGGGAGCTCCACCTCCTGGAACTCGACCGCCTGTGCGCCGGTCTGGCGCCACAGGAAGACGGCGTACACGGCGACGGTCATCACCGCGATCGCGACGCCCTGGACGGGGGCGTAGGTGCCGTCCTCGCCGAGCACCGTCGGGACCGCGAAGGCCATCGCGCCGAGGCCGATCAGCAGCACCAGGTAGACGGAGGTGCCCGTCCGGTTCACCTGCATCGCCTCGCGGCGGATGCCGCCGACCAGCAGGCACAGGCCGAGGACGAGGTTCATGATGATCATCGAGACCGCCATGACGGAGTCGCGGGCGATGGTCGCGTGATCGCCCGGGCCGAGCATCACCGCGGCGATCAGCACCACCTCGATCACCACGATCGACAGGGTGAGCACCAGGGTGCCGCAGGGGTCGCCGAGGCGGCCGGCGAGGGCCTCCGCCTGCGCGACCACGCCGCCGGCGGCGATCACGATCACCGCGACGATCGCGGTGAGGGTGAGCGCGAGCAGCGCCGAGGACAGCGCGCCCGGGGCGGGGGAGAGCAGCATCAGCGCGGCGACGCCCGCCCAGCCGAGCAGCAGTCGCGAGATCGCGCTGCGGTCGAGCACCGTGCGGACGAGGCCCCTCCCGGCGAGGGCGGGGCCCGGGGACTCAGGGCCGGGGGAGACGGCGACGTGCGGGGAGCCGTCCGGCTCGGGGGAGCGGTCGGGTGCGGCCGACGGGGACGCGGCGCGCGGCCGGCGGGTGCGGGACGAGGGGCTCATCGGATCTCCTGCGAGGCCGTCCTCGTGGTGCGTCCGCCGGCCGGGTCGTCCCGGCCGGGGCGCCGATCTGCCCTCGGCGCGCTCTCACCGTAACCCGTCGCGCTCGCCCGGGTCAGCTCGTGGTGAGCGGTCTGACCTGGGCGGGCGCGAGACGGGGCGGGGCGAGATGCGCCGGGGCTCAGACGTCGGTCGGGCTGCCGATGCCGACCAGCAGCCCCTGGTCGCCGTCGGCGAAGGTGCCGGGGGCGACGTGCAGCTGCCAGGAGTCGCCCTCGGCGGTGGCGGCCGTGCAGCCCGTCGTCCCGAACTCCTCGAAGTCCAGGCCGTTCTCGCAGGTCACCTCGGACCAGTCGGCCATGCCGGCCACCGGCACGTAGGCGTTCTCGGAGGTGAGGGTATGCAGGGTCGCGTCCGCGACCTCCTCCGCGCCGAGCGGCTCGGCCCCGAACATCGAGCCCTGGCCCAGGCCCGTCAGCATCACGTTCTCCTGGGTCAGCTCGCTCGCCTCCTCGGGGAGCTCGGTGCCGGTGGAGAACAGCAGCGCGACCCGGTAGCCGTTCTCGAGGGCGTCCTCGTGCGGGACAGCGACCGTGCTCGCGACCCACTCCTGGGTCGGGGCGGTGTCGTCCGGGCTCGTCGGCCCGTCGCAGCCGGCGCTCTGTCCCGTCTCGATCAGCAGCTCGTCGGCGCATTCGGCGGTGCCGCCGAAGGGCTCCGCGAGCAGCGCGGCGAGGTCGTCGTTCGCAAGGGTCGGTGCGCCGTCCCCGGAGGTCTCGTCGATGCCGAGGTCCGTGACCAGGAGGATCCGGGTGCGCTCGCCCGCGGCGCCCGGGTCCCCCTTCTCCTGGTCTCCCGCCCCCTCGTCGCCCCCTGTCTCGCCCTGGTCGTCGGTCGCCTGGTCGTCGCCGACCTCGGCGTCGTCCCCGGTCTCGGCGTCGTCGCCGGGCCCGGCATCGTCCGACGGCTGCTCGCCGCCGGACTGCTCCTCCGTCGCGGTGGCGGGCTCCTGGGCGCCGTCGTCCCCGGTCCCGGCCTCGTCCCCCGCGCTGCAGGCGGTCAGGCCCAGCAGCGCCGTGCAGGCCGCGAGCGCCATGCCGCGGCGCAGACGACGGGTGGTCGTGGTCCGTGCGTCGAGGTGTCCCATCAGGGTCTCCGTCCCGGCCCTCCCCGGTGCGGCGGGCGCGCCGTCATGGACCGGGGAGCGGTGGCCCGCATCACACCCTGCCCGACGGTCAAGAGAGGGTCAAGTCCATGCCATGGAAGGCTCGTGCCGACGATGTGGAGATCCTCTGGGGACCAGGAGGCGTGCAGGTCAGCGCCTCTCGCCCGGGCGCGGGTCGCCGTGCAGCCGCCGGTACTCGTCGTCCTCCGCATCCTCGTCCCGAGTGAGCGCGTCGCCGCCCCCGCGCAGCCCCAGCAGCACTCCAAGCCCGGCGCCGACGAGCACGCCGACGACCGCGCCGATCCACAGACTGTCGACGACCGCGAGCCCCGTCCCGATCCCGACCACGAACCCGAGGATCATCCCGAAGGGCAGCCAGGTGGCATCGAAGCGGCGGCGAGCAGGCGGGGCCATGGAACCTCTGTCGGGCGGAGCGAGCGGGACGGTCGGGGCGTGCGGCGCGCTCGCGGTGAGACGCGACGCACGGCAGCCAGAGGGCCAGGGTAGTCCGCCGCGGACGCGGATAGCATCGGCCCGTGACCGCGTCCTCCTCTCCCACCGTGCTGCAGGCCCTGCGCAGCCCGCGCCGCCTCACCACCGAGGTGCTGGCCGGCGCCGTGACCACCCTCGCGCTGATCCCGGAGGTCATCTCCTTCTCGGTGATCGCGGGCGTGGACCCGAAGGTCAGCCTCATCGCCTCCGTCGTGCTCGCGATCTCGATGACCTTCCTCGGCGGACGCCCCGCGATGATCACCGCCGCCGCGGGCGCGGTCGCGCTCGTCGTCGCCCCGCTCGTGCACACCCACGGGGTCGAGTACCTGCTGCCCACCGTGATCCTCGCGGGCCTCGTCCAGATCGCCTTCGGCCTCGTCGGGCTCGCGCGGATCATGCGCTTCATCCCCCGCTCGGTGATGATCGGCTTCGTCAACGCGCTGGGCATCCTGATCTTCACGGCGCAGCTCCAGCACGTCCTGGGCGTGCCCGCCGCGGTCTACCCGCTGTTCGCGCTCACCCTCGTCGTGGTGCTCGCCCTGCCGCGCCTGACGAAGGCCGTGCCCGCGCCGCTGGTCGCGATCGTGCTGGTCACCGCGATCGCGATGATCTTCCACCTCCGCGTCCCGACCGTCGGCGACCAGGGCGAGGTCTCCGGCGGCCTGCCCGGCCTCACTCCGCTCGAGGTGCCGCTGACGCTGGAGACGCTGCAGATCATCGCCCCGACCGCGCTGTCCGTCGCCTTCGTCGGCCTGATGGAGACGCTGCTGACCGCGAAGCTCGTCGACGACATCACCGACACCCGCTCCTCGAAGAGCCGCGAGTCCTGGGCGCTCGGCGTCTCCAACATCCTCGCCGGCTTCTGGGGCGGGATCGCGGGCTGCGCGATGATCGGCCAGACCGTCATGAACGTGAAGCTGGGCCGGGCCCGCACCCGCATCTCCACCCTCGTCGCCGGCGTGCTGCTGCTCATACTGGTCACCGCGCTGTCGGACCTCATGGAGCAGATCCCGATGGCCGCGCTCGCCGCGGTGATGATGGTCGTCGCGGTCTCCACCGTGGACTTCCACAGCGTGCGCCCCGCGACCCTGCGCCGCATGCCGGCCTCCGAGACGCTCGTGATGGTCACGACCGTCGTGGTCGTGGTGATCACTCACAACCTCGCCCTCGGCGTCGCCGCCGGCGCGCTGCTCGCGGTCGCCCTGTTCGCCCGCCGCGTCGCGCACGTGACCCGCGTGGAGCGCACGACGGGGGTCGACGGGACGCGCTACACCGTGCACGGCCCGCTCTTCTTCGGCTCGAGCAACGACCTGGTCGAGCAGTTCGACTACGCTGCCGACGCCGAGCGCGGCCTCCCGGTCGCCGTCGACTTCACCGCGGCCCAGATCTGGGACGCCTCCACCGTCGCAGTGCTCGACTCGGTCCAGGCCAAGTATGTCGAGCACGGCCTCGAGGTCTCCTTCACCGGGCTCGACGAGCGCTCGACCCACTTCCACGGCCGGCTGACGGGGACGTTGAGCTAGGCCCGTACGGCGGGCACGAGTCCCGCGCTCGGAGCCTCGCCAGGCGATCGGTGCTCCGTCCTGTTACGCCGCCGGGTGGCGTGATCGCGGCGATCAGGGGATCAGCACGATCTTCCCGGCGCTGTGCCCGGTCTCCACCGCGGCCATCGCCTCCGCGGCGGCGACGAGCGGGTAGCGGGCGGTGACGTGCGGATCCACCGCCCCGTCGGCGACCAGCCGGGTGATCTGCGCGAGCGCATCCTCGGACGAGGGACGGCCGCCGCCGCCGAGCTCCTCGGCGGTGGCCTGATCGGCCGCGGAGAGGATCCGCGCCGGATCCCTGGTGAGCGGCGCGAGGTCCCGCAGCGGCTGCCCGCCGACGAGGTCGATCAGCAGGTCCACGCCGTCTGCGGCGAGATCCCGCACCGCGTCCGCGGCGCCGTCGCCGGAGAGGACCTGCTCGGCGCCCGCGGACTCCACCAGCTCCTGCTTCCCCCTCGAGGCGACCCCGAGCACCCGGGCCCCGGCCGCGACGGCGACCTGCACCGCCATCCGGCCGACGCCCCCGCCCGCACCGAGCACCAGCACGGTCTCGCCCGGTGCGGCGGAGGCGGCGAGGTCCCAGGCGGTCGTCCCCGCCACCGGCAGCGTCGCCGCCTGCTCGCAGGCGACCTCCGGCGGGCGGTGCACTGCGGCGGAGGCCTTCAGCACGGTGTGCTCGGCGAAGGCGCCGAGGCCGCGGGCGGGCGCACCGAGCACGTCGTCCCCGATCTCGAAGCCGTCGACCCCCTCGCCGAGGGCGGTGACCACGCCTGCCGCCTCGAGGCCGAGCGCGAGCGGCAGCGACCCCTTGGTCCCGAAGAGCCCCTCGCGGCGCTTCGCGTCGGCCGGGTTCACCCCCGCCACCCGCACCTCGATCGCGATCTCACCGGGCCGCGGCGCGGGCGCCTCCCGGGTGCTCAGCTGCTGGTTCTCGGGCCCGCCGTAGGCGGTGGTGACGAAGACGGTGCTCATGCCCGGATCCTTCGCCGCTTCGCTGCGCGGGTCAAGGGTGCGCGGCGCCGGACTCGCGGGTCTTCCGGGTCTTCCGCGGCCGACGGGGGATGTGCTGCAGAAAACGGCGTACATCATGTACGTGATGTACGCCGTTCTCTGCAAGGATCCCCGTGCTCGGTGCCGCGCGCTTCGCGAACGCCGGCTCGGACGGGCGAGCTCGGCACACGGGGCAGGTGCGCGAGGCGTACGTCAGCGTCAGAAAGAAGGCGGGGGGACCTCGCCGGATCATGGTCACCCCGTCGCGGTCCATGTCGGATGCTGATGATGGTGCCCCCGGCAGGATTCGAACCTGCGACACCCGCTTTAGGAGAGCGTTCCAGTCGATCCTGCGGCCTTGGGAGACTTCAATCCCTGCTGGTGGGACGTGTTTGTGACGTTTGATCGATTGGGAGGCTATTGTCCGCAGTCGGTCCTTCTGCGGACAAGTTGCGGACAGTCTCCGTTCCCATGAGGGGGGCGTAGTCGACTCGATAGTCACCAGGGGCGCTGAGGTCTCTTGCGGTCCCGAGATCTCCGATCACCGTGTCTGCATGGATCGGTGACTTCCTGCGGAAGCGTGCCTCCCTGTGGATCGAGACGGGGGTCGTGTCGAGGACCTGGTTCACGATCGCCGAGAGGAAGAGCTCCGGCGAGAGTGCCTCGGGAGCGAGGTCTCGCCGAATGCGGACCTCTGGTAGATCCGAGAGAACCTCGTCCACCGAGGCCTCATCAGCGTTCGCCGCTGCAGGTACGTCGTCGTACTCAATCATCAGCAGACACGTTGCGTCGTAGGCGTCGTCTTCCTGTCCCAACTTGCCCAGCAGATCGATTAGTTTCTCAGCGGTGTCGGGCTCTTCATCGACCACTGTTGACCTGAGCCCGTATAGGTAGCCGTGTGCTGCAAGGGGGTGGCGTGCCCTGAGGTTCTTGGCGTCGCCGTAGGACTCTTCCACGCGGTTCGCAGCATTCTTGCCGAAGGAAGAGTCCATCCTCTTTGTCGAAACCAAGATCTCCGGTCCCGTGTCCCAGCTCGTCATGATGACGTCGACCTGCTTGAAGTAGTTCTTCCCCAGGATGTTGGCATCGGAGCTAGTGACGTTCGAGATGCTGGCCCTTGTGGCGATCCGGGCCTCGATCGGTTCCCGCTGCCTCCTCGGCAGGTCCCGCAGGAGATCGACGACGGTCTTCGGGAGGATCCTCGGGTGTGAGGCGCGAGGCCACACCGAGTCGCTGTCGAAGCCTGCACGTCTGAGCTCGTAGGCGAGCCATAGGTCCAATGCGAAGGCAGGGACGCGGCTCTGAGTGTTCGCGCCAAAGTACAACGGGACGCCCAGAAGTCGCGTGAGCACTTCATAGTCGGGCTTGTACACCACACGATCACCGCCTGCAGCAGCCCAGGGGATAGTGTGGCTCCCCCCGGGCGTGGCGGCGGCGAGGATCTCGTCGAAGACGGGGAGGGCGCGCTTCTTGAAGTCGGGGCTCTTCTTATCGGCCACTTGCGCCTCGGATCTTGCGTCGGGAGGCCAGAAGGTCCCGGCCCGCACGCACCTGGTGGAGTTCGTTGCTCGTGAAAGCTGTGCCGTCGAGGAGGACTTCGTCGACCGCCTGAGAGGCCTCTTGAAGTCGTCCAGCGGCCAGCAGGCGACTCACGCGAGGCTTGAGCTCGCGAAGGGGCGTAGCAAGCGCCCTGAGCCGTTCGGGTGAGGGCAGGAGCCATCTGTCTGCTTCGCGGGGCTCCAGCTTGAGTAGTCCACCCCCATAGGCGCGACCGACGAGCTCAGCATGCAGTAGCGAGGCGGAGTTCAAGCTGGCGATCGGCAGTAGGTCTCGTCCAAGGTCCTGCACATCCTCGTGCAGGTATAGGCCGTGTACCGAGTTCAAGTGGTACGCGCGGGCGTCGTTCGAGCAGAGGCGAGGTGCATCGGCGTTCATGTAGGTGAGGAACAGGTCGCATGGCTTCACGAGCGGCACCTGGTACCAAACCTTGCGGACGCGGCACTTGTACGCCTGATCGACACCTTGCTCAGTGCCCTCGAGAAGGTAGGCCCGTGCGCCTTCGGAAGGTTGCTCGGTAGGTCGGAACAGGTATGTAGACCGCCCTTCCTCCCCAAGCTTCTTCCACTTTGATGGAGTGAATGTCAGACCGCGAAGGTGGGCACTTCCCGGCGGCGAGAGGCGCAGCAGTTCACTGTCTGCGATCGCTCGGCGTCGCACATCCTCCGGGGACAGCGTGAAGAAGGAGTTACGCCCAGTGACGATGCCGAGCGTTGTGTCGCCCCAAGTCTCTAGGGGTACGAACTGTCCGTTGGTGGACAGCTTGGAGATGGCTTCGCTCGCAACAGTGCCGGTGAGGCTCCCCGTCCACTTCTCTCCGGGAGACGGAGGGGACCAAGGTGTCGTCTCAGGGGGGAGAGCGTCGAGGGTGTCTGCGTTCCGCGTCTGCCGGAACTGAGCAGTATCGGTCGGTCCGAGCGCGTAGCCGCTCGCAAGGAGGAGCACAACGTCGGCTTCTGCCTCAGGGAAGACCTGCTCCTCGAACATGACGATCTCGACGTTCGAGAAGCTCTGAAAGAGGAAAGTGCGCACGGGTGATGCGTAGTTGACGCTCAGTAGCTCGGCAGGGAGCACCAGCGCGAGTCGTCCTCCTTCGTTCAAGAACTGCGCCGAGTACACGACGAACGCTGCCCAGCTCGATGCGAGTCCCGAGAGCCTTACGCCCCCTCGGAGCGCAGCAGCACGGGCCTTGGTGCGGGAGTCGCCCGAGAAGTCCTGATACCGGATGTATGGCGGATTTCCGATCACGACGTCGTAGGACGCTTGAGGTGCTACATCAAAGAAGTCACTGACAGTGATAGTCGGGTCTCCACCTGCGTCACGAACCCGCTGTGCCCCGTACTCGGCACTGTGGCCATGCATCTCTACGCCATCGACAGAGGGGCGGGACGGGGCACTGGACAAGCTCTGCAGTCGCCGGACAGCGGCAACCATGAACTCAGCGTCACCTGCGGAGGGTTCCAGGACTCGATCGTGTTCATCCCGAATGGCCCATTTCGCCATGAAGCTGGTGAGCCGTTGAGGAGTGAAGAACGCGCCTCGGGCTTTGCGGAGTGCAGGGGTGTCCTCAGGGGAGGTGGATGGCATGCGCCCAGTCTGCCAGTCCCCCCTGTCCGGCGACGGGCCGACTCCCGCTGAGTAGCCAGATCGTCGGTGGTCTTCACGACGCGATGGTTGTGTATAGCCAACCCAGTGCACTTCTTCAGCCTTGCACGGTATCGAGCTGCCGCCGTCTTGCATCGGTCTGCGGTCGGCGTTCAACGCGTCCAGTGGAGATCGAGTGCCGCACGACCTCGGACCCACGATCCATTCGTGACGGAACAGTTCCGATGCAGTCGTGCGGCACTCGTCGTTGCTCGCCGGTCCTACCCCCTCCCTAGAGGGGGGTGGGTTGGGACCGTCCCATCATCTCAAGCGGCGGAAGCATCATCCGGAGAGAGCAGCTTCTTCACCTTGCCGTATTGCGAGTTGGGCAGCGGGAAGCCATAGGGCTTGAGGAGCGCCCGGGCCTTCTCTCGTGTGCCGTGAGCGTCGTACCCGAGCCGTCGAAGCTGTTCCGCGAGGAGATCCTCAGGGCTCGTCTCCGGGTCCACGACCCTGTGCTCCAGGGGTTCGTGGAGGACTCGAAGTCTCACCTCTCCAGGGCCCATCCCGTCCCTGGTGTGAGTGCGGGTGAGAGTCCGCTCTCCAGCTTTCGCGTCATGCGCCAGCGACCACGCAGAGTCGACGTCACTGGCCTTGGCGCTACTTCCCCGCATGCCCCGGTCTTCATGCTTCCCGGTGTGGTCGACTCGAAGGGAGGCGATGCCTGCAGCCTTCAGAGGGGCAAGTGAATGGGCGTACAGAGCGTTCCAAGTGCTCGCCTCGTTCTCCGCGCCCTGCACGAAGCGAGACACGCTGTCGAGGACCACGAGGTTCGCACCATGCTTCTCCGCGAGGCGGAGCAGCTGCTCGCCGCCAGTAGCTGTGTCGAGCCAGTCGAGCTGCGGGAAGCTGATGTACTTGAGGTTCCCGAGCTCCTCGGGGTCCGCCCCGAGTGACTGAAGACGCCTCGCGATATCGCGGCGGCTGTTCTCACGATCGAGGTACAGCACGCACAGAGGCGAGGAGGGTGCCACCCCCTTGGCAGAGTGCCGGAGCGACTGGACGATGAAGTCGAGCAGCACGAGCGACTTCCCCGCCTTCGGTGGCGCGTACAAGGCTCCGAGATGTCCTTCCTGTACGAAGGGCCAGAGGAGCCACTTCTCGCAATCGAAGTCCGTCCTGAAGAGGGCGTTGAAGTCGATCGGCGGGTTGGGGCGGGTGCCCGTGGAGGGGGTCGAGGACTCCTCTGAGGGGCGGCTACCTGCCCCGGTGCGACGGCGTCGGGTGGACCTGATGCGAGTGCTTGCGGGCGACTGGTTGCGTACCATGATCTGTGGCTTTCCTTCTTGTGTAGTTGTGATTGCCGGTTGGCCCTTGCCGAGCTGCTTGGCGGCTTCCTCGGCAGGGGCCGTTTCGTTGACTAGATGCTTAGGCCGCTTCACCACGCCCCGTGCTGGACTTCTGAGCAGCGATCCAGGCGTCGATATCAGCGACGTCGTAGCGGATGCGGCCACCCACCATGTAGGACCTAGGGCCGGTGTTGCAGTGCCTCCAGTAGCGGAGTGTGCCGACAGGGATGCGGTACTCCTCCTCCACCTCCTGCGTGGTCAGAGAGCGGGACCGCACAGCGGGGGAGGCCTGCGCCCCCTTGATCTTCTTGGACATCTCTTCCTCCTGAGGTCCAGCTGGCACGTCTGCGTCAGCGAGCTCAGTGTTGACGACGTGCGGTCCGGTTGTCAAGTGGAGCGCGGGTACGTATGGTGTCGCCATGGATGGATGGACGTTGAGCGTGTTGGAAGAGGGCGAGCATGGTGATGCGCGTGCTGTCTTCGAGGGCGAGGTCGATGGTGCGCGCATGAGAGTCGAACTCGACCTGGCGGCAGATCGGCTTGCGCAGGACGGAGCGCCCAGTCCGTTCGTGACGACAGCGGTTCGTGTGTCGCACGCAGGTGTCGGGAGAAGGCTCGGTTGGCGCGGCATCACGAGCACGCTCTTCCGGAAGATCCCCGTGGCCAGTCTTTCCGAGGCTGCAGGGCGCGAGATGGACAAGAGGCTGAAGGGGCGTGGCCTCGTCCAGGAGAGGAGCTCCGAGGAGCTCAGGGACCTGGCGAAGCGAGGCCCGAAGGATGACGAGGTCCTGCGGCTCGTCGGCCAGCTCTACAGCGAGGCGCTGGTCGGGAGTACCTCGCCTGCAAGAGACATCGCGGAGAAGCTGGGGCTCTCTCAGGCGACAGCGACTCGGTGGATCAGGAAGAGCCGAGATAAGGGCTACATCACCGCGCTGAGGTCGGAGATCGGTCGAGAGGGGAGCGGGGCGTGACGCAGCGGCGTAACCGTCGTTCAGGCATCGAGGACCGCTGGCACAAGCGTGACGGCTCGCCCTCGAAGCTTCATCACGGAGACTGCGTGAAGGGCCGCCGGTGTGATGGCGTCGGGAAGCGCTGGAGAGCGCGCTACGTCAACGCCGAGGGCGATGAGCGCGCCCAGATCTTCGCGACGAAGCCTCAGGCCGTGGAGTGGCTCGACAAGGTCGCGGGAGACATCGCCTCAGGCAGGTACGTGGACCCGCAGCGTCAGGTCATCACCTTTGGAGAGGTTGCGGAAGCCTGGAAGGTGAACCCGTCGTGGACCGCCACCACCCGCGAGCGGAACCTCTCCGTACTCCGCATGCACGTCCTCCCGAGGTGGGGCGATCTGCGTCTGTCGGCTGTGAAGCACGAGGATCTCCAGATCTGGGTCAACGAGCTCGTCGCGTCGGGCCTCTCGTCAGGCTCGGTCCGAAAGATCGTCGGCGTCGCTCGGGGGGTGCTCCAGATGGCCATGCGGAACGGTCGTGTGTCGATGAATCCTGCCGACCATCTCCAGCTCCCGAGGCAGAAGGTGGCGCGCCGCCGCTACCTCACCGTGGGACAGGTGGACCGGCTTGCCCAGGAGGCGGGCAGCCACGAGGTGATCGTCCTCGTGCTCGCTTACTGTGGCTTGCGCATCGGAGAGCTCTCCGCGCTCCGTGTCGGGAACGTGGATCGAGTGCGGCGGCGCTTCATGGTGGAGGCCTCTGTGACGGAGGTGAACGGAGAGCTCGTCTGGTCGGACCCGAAGGATCACCAGCGTCGCTCCGTCCCATGGCCGCGGTTCCTGGACGATGAGATCGACGCGCTCATCGTCGGTCGGGACGCCGCAGACCTCCTGTTCCCATCGCCTCGTGGAGATGTGCTCCGGGTGAGGAACATGAGGCGCTCGTGGTTCGACCGTGCTGCCCGTGACGCGGGAGTGCCTGGTCTGACGCCGCACGAGCTGCGCCACACCGCCGCGAGCATCGCTGTGAGCGCTGGAGCCTCCGTGTTGGCCGTGCAGCGCATGCTTGGGCACGACAAGCCGAGCACCACTCTGAACGTCTACAGCGACCTCTTCGACCACGATCTCGATGACCTTGCGGACCGTCTCGCAGCGGCACGAGGCCAGCATGCTGCGGACAACCTGCGGACAATCGCCCCTCTGGCGATGATGACGGTCGACGCCGAAGTCGCTTGACCTGCAACTTCACTGGTGCCCCCGGCAGGATTCGAACCTGCGACACCCGCTTTAGGAGAGCGGTGCTCTATCCCCTGAGCTACGGAGGCGCTCCGGTCCGGTCGGGGGATGAATCCCCATGACCGAAGGCCTGGGCCATCGTAGCCTCCCATGACAGGATCGCTCCATGTCGACCGCATCGCACGAGACCGCCGCCACCGTCGCCGCCGTGATCCTGGCCGGGGGAGCGGCCTCGCGCCTGGGCGGGACCGACAAGACCCGTCTGCCCATCGCGGGCGCGAGCGTGCTCGAACGCGTGCTGCGCGCCGCCCCCGTCGGCCGCCGCATCGTGGTGGGCCCGAGCGGGGCCGACGGCGCCGACCTCGCCGCCCG
>NZ_KV788917.1:0-10822 GCF_001807385.1 Brachybacterium sp. HMSC06H03
GCGGCTCGCCGCCCGCGAGGCGACCGGCGAGAGCGCCTGGGACGCCTGGCGGCGCCCCGACGGCACCTGGACCCTCGAGCTGACCTTCTCCGCAGGCGGTCGCACCCGGCAGGCCCACTGGGCCGCCGATGTCGAGACCCGCTCCGTCTCCCCGCTGGACGACGAGGCCCGCTGGATCAGCGACGAGGACGCCCCGCCCGAGCCGAGCCGCGGCCGCGGCCGGCTCCAGGCCGTGAAGTCCTCCGTGTACGACCTCGAGGCCGACGGCTCGCTCGAGGGCGAGTCGCCCCGCGCCCGCACCTGGCCGCCCCGCCGTCCCGTGGCGGACGAGCACGCCTCCGCGCTCGAGGACAGCGAGCTCGACGCGCTCAACGCCCGTCGCGGGATGCGCTCCGTCCCCCGCCCCGACGACTCCGCGACCGTCTGGTCGGGGCTCGACGAGACCGTCGAGGAGCCCGGCGACGACGGCACCGATGCGCAGGGCTCCGGGCTCGCCGTCGATCCCGCTCCGCACACCGATACCGCCCGTCCCGTCGCGCCGGTGCTCGCCGGCCCGGCGGAGGCCGGATCGGGCGCCGGGGCCGACGAGTCCCCCGCCGACCACGACCCGGATGCGGAGGCCCTGCGCGAGCACTCCTCGGCGCCGGAGGAGCAGGACGGGCAGGGCGCCGACGAGGAGCTCGCCGCCGAGGATCCCTCGGACTCCCCGAGCGCGCAGGACGGCGCCGACGACCCGGCCGAGGAGGCCTCCGACGAGGCGGGCGACGAGCCCGAGGGGCCGGAGATCCAGTACCAGGACACCGTGGACCTCACGCCGCTGCCCGGCTTCGACGACGCCTCCGCCGCCGCGCGGGGAGAGGGCTCCGGCGAGTCCGAGGAGCCCGCGAAACCGGCCCGGAAGTCCGCCCGGTCGAAGAGCAAGCGCGCCTCGATGCCCAGCTGGGACGAGATCGTCTTCGGCTCCCGGAACGACTGAGACGTCCCCCGGGGCCGCCGCGGGCGGGCATCGCGCCGCGGCAGGGCTCAGGTGATCGTGCGCAGCAGCGGCACGACCGCCTCCGCCGAGGTGAGCGATCCGTGTACCCCGATCATCGACCGGGCCGTCTCGGGTCGGCGTGAGAAGTCGTCGACGCCCCAGCGTCCGCGGGCGAGGACGAGCACGTCGGCGATCCGTCCCCGGACGTGCTCGGGGATCGCCGTGGCGGCCGGGCCGAGCAGCCCCGAGGCGAGCACCTGCTCCCGGGTGAGGACCAGGGCGCGCTCCCCCATCAGCACGTGCATCCGCTCGGCGAGCTCCTCGGCGGCGCCGTCGCCGGGCACCGCGTGCAGCGCGAGTGCCCTCGCCTCCCCCGTCACCTCCTCGACCAGGGACAGGATCGCCGGCTCCTCCGCGAGGTCGACGGTGTGCGCGGCGGAGGTGTCGACCATCCCGTGATCGGCGGTGAGGTGGACGCGGGTCCCCCGGGGGACACGTCGCAGCAGCGTGCCGATCAGCGCGTCGACCTCGGCGAGCGCGGTGCGCCACGGCTCGGAGTCGATGCCGTGCGCATGGCCCGCGTGGTCCACGTCGTCCACGTGCAGGTGCACCAGCGCGTCCGGGCCGCCGCGGTGCAGCGCGGTGCGCACCGCCTCGAGGCGGTCCCCGCGCCCCTGGACGAGGAACTCCCAGCCGCGATAGGCGACGCCGCTGAGATGGGAGCGGGCGTGCTTGGCGGGGGCGACCTGCACGGCGCGGCGCGCCCCGGCCTCCACCGGGGTCGTGAGCGGCATCCAGGCGTGGGGGTCCAGGCCCGGGGCGCCGGTCAGCTGGTTGACGGCGCGGCGGCCCACGGGGTCGAAGCCGAGATAGCCCAGCACCCCGTGCTCGAGCGGTGCGAGCCCCGTGTGCAGGGAGACCATCGCGCTGGCGGTCGTCGACGGGGTGACCGTGCGGATCCGCTCCACGGAGCCCTCGAGGCGCCTCAGCGTCGGCGTGAGCGCCCGGTGCTCGGCCAGCAGGTCCGCGCCGACGCCGTCGAGCAGCACCACCAGGTCCCGTCCCTCCTCGGGCGCGGAGGCGAGGGGGGCGAGCACGTCCAGCAGGCCCGGCCGCTCCCCCGCGGCGAAGGGCGGGGCCAGCAGGTCCTCGGGCCAGTCGGGCAGGGCGGGATCGTCCATCTCGGCCATGCTCCGGCTCAGGCCCCGAGGTCGTCGATCGCCTCGAGGAGGCGGTCGTGGAAGGCGAGCGCCTCCTCGACCGCGGCCTCGCCGTCGGCCAGCGCGCTGACCCGCAGCGCGAGGTCCGCGGGGGCGGAGCTGCCGGTGTAGCCGTGGTCCGCCTGGCAGGTGGGGTCGCCGCAGTCGGCCGGCTCGAGGTCGAGGCGACGGCTGCCGTCCCAGGTCACTCCGAGGGTGATCTCGGACTCGCGGCCCGTGGCGAGCTGCCCGTCGGTGTCGAAGACCTGGGACAGGCCCGTCGAGGTGATGCGGCGCAGACGCACCCGCTCAGTGGTGGAGACGACCTGGCTGGGGTTCAGCGCGTCCGCGGGGTCGTCGTCGAGATGGGTGATCAGCAGGTGCGTCGCGGTGAGCACGACGACGGTGAGGTGCCGTCGCACCTCGGGGCCGTCGAAGGTGGTCTCGGCGCGCACGAGGTGCGTGAGCACGGCCGCTCCGCGCAGGGAGCGCTCGATGCTGCGGGAGGCGGCCTGGGGGAAGTACCCGGCGGTCTCGAGGTCCTTCCGGAGGTCGGCGGGCAGGGCGGTGGTCATCGCCCCAGTCTCCCACGCGGCGGACGCCGGACGATCCTCAGGCACCGGGCGGTCCGGACAGCGTGCGGCGCGCCCCGTCGGTGCGGTTCGGCGCGGGGGCGAGCCGTGCTCCTGCCCCGACCACGGTGAGGCCGTGCTGGGCGACCAGCACCGGGTACAGCTCGAGGAAGGCGAGCTCGGGCAGGTCCTCGGCGAGGAGGCCCACCCGGACCACCAGGTCGGCGAGCGCGTCGCGGTCCGCGGGCGGCAGCCCCCGGGTGCCGCGGAGCTTCACGGCGCTGGCGGGGGCGTCGACGAGCCGGTGCGCACCGGCCTCGCTGAAGGGCGGGATCGCATAGGCGATGTCGTCCAGGAGGTCGGTCGCGTCCCCCGCCACGGACAGGGAGAGCACCGGCCCCAGGGAGGGGTCCTCGACGCTGCGCACCACCATCGGCACCCCGGCCGGCGCCATCGCCTGCACCTCGAGCGGCGCCGAGGAGTAGAAGAGGTCCTTGCGCATGGCCTGCACCGCATGGCGCAGCTGGACGGCGTCGGGGATCCCCAGGCGCACCCCGCCGAGGTCCGCACGGTGGCGCAGCACGGGATCGGTGCTCTTCAGCGCGACGGGATATCCGATCTCGGCGGCGCGGGCGAGCGCCTCGTCCTCGTCGGCGACGCGTCGGCCCTGCAGCAGCTCGATGCCGTAGGCGGCCAGCAGCGCGGCGACGTCCTCTCCCCCGACCTCGATCTCGACCTCGGCGCCGGTGCGGTCCCCGGGGTCCGACGGGCTCCCCGCGCCGGGGTGGTCCCTCAGGAGCCGCTCGGCGATCTCCCGCGCCGCGGCGCGGTCCACGTCCTCGCGCCGGGCCGGCTCCTCGTCGTCGGCCGCGGGTCGCAGCGCCGCCTCGAGCAGGCCGGAAGCGGCGCGGACGACGGCGAAGGGGGTGGCGTGCACCGGCGGGAGCTGCGGGTCGACGCGCACCCTGCCGCGCAGCGCGTCGAAGCGGTCGCTGCCGGTGACCACGCACACCAGCAGCACCACCTCGGAGTGGCGGGCGACGATCGCCATCTGGCGCAGCACCTCCTCGGCGTCCTCGCCCTGCGCGTCGAGCACCCCGGCGATCACGAGGTCCACCTCGCCCAGCGCCGCCATCGTGGTGAAGGCGCGCTGGATCAGACGCGGGTCCGGCGAGAGGGGGACGGAGCGGTTCTCGGCCACGATGCGCAGCCCGGCGCGGTCCGCGGCGCCGCGCAGCGAGGCGCCGAGCGCCGCCGTGTTGGAGAGGATCCCGACCCGCGGCCCGAGCGGGAGCCCCTGGCGCTCGATGCCGTCCACGACGTCCAGGAGGTGGTCGACTCCCCCGGTCTGCACGACCCCGGCGGAGTCGAGCACCTGGTCCAGGGCGCGCCGAGGCAGCGTCGAGCGGCGCACGTCATGGCCGGGCGGCAGATGGGACTCGCTGCCGGGCGGGCGCAGCACGATCAGCGGGGTGCGGCGGGTCAGGCGCCGGGCGATCCGGGTGAACTTGCGCGGGTTGCCCATCGACTCCAGGGCCAGCCCGATCACGCCCACCTCCTCGTCGTCCTCCCAGTGCTGGAGGGTGTCGTTGAGGGAGACGTCGGCGCGGTTGCCCACGCCCACGAACTCGTGCAGGCCGATCCCGCGGGCATCGGTGCCGGCCAGGAGCATCGCGGAGAGCGCGCTGGACTGCCCGGCGAGCGCGGCCCGCCCTGCGCGCGGCATGTGCGGGGCGAGGGAGAGGCTGAGCGGCGAGCGGCCGGTGCGCAGCATGCCGAGGGATCCCGGGCCCAGCAGCCGCATGCCGTGGCGTCGGATCCGCGCCACCAGCTCGCGCTGGAGGCCCCGGCCGTGCTCGCTGTCTGCGAATCCCTCGGTGGGGATCACGACGCTGCGCACCCCGATCTCGGCGCACTCCTCGACCGCGTCGAGGCAGGCCTCGGGGCGCAGCGCGATCACGGCGAGGTCGACGGGTCCGGGGACCTCGGAGATCCGCGCCCAGGCGCGTCGGCCTCGCAGCTCGAGCGCCTCGCGGGAGACGAGGTGGACGGTTCCCGGGTAGCCGGATTCCTCCAGCGCGGTGAGGAAGCGGCCGCCGACGGAATCGCGGTGGGAGGAGACCCCCACCAGGAGCACGGACTCGGGGTGGAGCAGCCGCTCCATGGCGCGCGCCTCGGCGCGGTGCTCCCGCTCCGCCATCACCGCGAGGGACCGGGCGGTGGGGTCGATCCGGAAGGACACCATGACCACCCCGTCGTCGAGGGTGCGGTCGACGTCGAATCCCGCCTCGGTGAAGACCTTGATCATCTTCGTGTTCTGCGGGAGCACCTCGGCGGTGAACACGTCGATGCCCTGCTCCCGCGCGGCGGCCGCGAGGTGCTCGAGCAGCACGGACCCCAGTCCCGAGCCCTGCCGGGAGTCCGCGACGTTGAAGGCGACCTCCGCCGAGCGCGGGGAGGTCCGGTCGTAGCGGCCGACGGCGACGATGTCCTTCCCCACGAGCACGACGAAGGCGACCCGGTCGCGATGGTCCACGGTGGTGAAGCGGGCAAGGTCCCGCTCGGACAGCCGCGGCATCGGCGCGAAGAACCGCAGGTACCGCGAGTGCTCGGACTGGCGCTGGTGGAAGGCCTGGAGCGCCTCGGCGTCCTCGGGCAGGATCGGTCGCAGGTGCGCCGCCGAGCCGTCGCGCAGGGCGATGTCCGCCTCCCAGTGCGCGGGATACGCCGGGCCGGCGCCGCCGCCCCGGGCACGTCGTCGCAGGGACCGCAGGCCGTCGCGTCTGTCCGCCATGGCGCGATCCTAGTCCGGCAGCGGCGGGTGTTGACGGGATTCACGTCCCGTCGGGAGCACGGGATCCCAGGATCATGGCCGGTCATGCGCCATGATGTCCTCCATGGCCCGATCACGCAGCACCGCACCGCCCGCTGGGGACGACGCCGTCGACGAGACCATCGTCGACATCGACGTCACCAGCGAGATGGAGTCCTCGTTCCTCGAGTACGCCTACTCCGTGATCTACTCCCGGGCGCTGCCCGATGCGCGCGACGGGCTCAAGCCCGTCCAGCGCCGCATCCTCTACATGATGGCGGAGATGGGTCTGCGGCCCGAGAAGGGCCACGTCAAGAGCCAGCGCGTGGTCGGCGAGGTGATGGGCAAGCTCCACCCCCATGGCGACACCGCGATCTACGACGCGCTGGTGCGCATGGCGCAGGGCTTCAACATGCGCCTGCCGCTGGTGGACGGGCACGGCAACTTCGGCTCCCTGGACAACGGTCCGGCGGCGGCCCGATACACCGAGGCGCGCCTGGCGAAGGCCGCGCTGCTCATGACGGACTCGCTGGACGAGGACGTCGTGGACATGGTCCCCAACTACGACAACCAGCTCACCCAGCCCGAGGTGCTCCCCGCGCAGTACCCGAACCTCCTGGTCAACGGCGCTTCCGGCATCGCGGTCGGCATGGCCACGAACATGGCGCCGCACAACCTGGTCGAGACGATCGCCGCGGCCCGCCATCTCATCGAGAACCCGGAGGCGGATCTCGAGGAGCTGATGCGCTTCGTGCCCGGCCCGGATCTGCCCACGGGCGGTCGGATCGTGGGCCTGGACGGGATCCGGGACGCCTACCGCACCGGTCGCGGCTCCTTCAAGATGCGGGCCACCACCCGGATCGAGAACGTCACCTCGCGCCGCAAGGGCATCGTCGTCACCGAGCTGCCCTACCAGGTCGGCCCCGAACGCCTCGCCGAGAAGCTGCGCGACGCGGTGCAGTCCAAGAAGGTCACGGGCATCACCGACTACCAGGACCTCACCGACCGCCACCACGGCATGCGCCTCGTGCTCACGGTGAAGTCCGGCTTCGAGCCCGAGGCGGTGCTCGAGCAGCTCTACCGCTTCACCCCGCTGGAGGAGTCCTTCGGCATCAACAACGTCGCCCTGGTCGACGGGCAGCCCCGTACGATGGGCCTCAAGCAGCTGCTGGAGGTGTTCGTCGCCCACCGCCTGGCCGTGGTGCGGCGCCGCACCGAGCACCGCCTCGGCAAGCGCAGGGCGCGCCTGCACCTGGTCGAGGGCCTGCTGCTGGCGATCCTCGACATCGACGAGGTCATCCAGATCGTGCGCCAGAGCGACGACGCGGAGACCGCCCGCTCCCGCCTGATGCAGGTCTTCGACCTCACCCAGGTGCAGGCCGAGTACATCCTCGAGCTGCGCCTGCGCCGCCTGACGAAGTTCTCGCAGATCGATCTCGAGGCGGAGCGGGACGAGCTGCGGGCCGAGATCGAGCATCTCGAGGAGATCCTGGGCTCCGAGGAGGTCCTGCGCCGCCTGGTCTCCGACGAGCTGGCCGCCGTCGCGGCCGAGCACGGGGACGCGCGACGCACGGTGCTGCTCGAGTCCGCCTCCGCCCCGACGGCGAAGGCGGGCGCCTCCCTCGAGGTCGCCGACGAGCCCTGCGGCGTGCACCTGACCGGCACGGGGCTGATCGCCCGGGTCTCCGGGGAGGGGCCGCTGCTGCGGGAGGGCCCGCGGGGCGCGCACGACGTGATCGTCTCCTCGGTGCGCAGCACCACCCGCGCCGAGGTGGGCGTCGTGACCGATCGCGGCCGGGTGCTGCGGCTGTCCGTCGTGGACCTGCCGAACCTCGCGCCGACCGCCTCGGCGCCCTCCCTCGCCGGCGGCACGCGCCTGGTCGACCTGCTGGAGCTCGAGCGGGACGAGCGCCCGCTGGGCCTGATCCGCCTGGCCGAGGCGGACATCGCCCGCGGCGGCGCGATCGCGCTGGGCACCCGCCAGGGCGTGGTCAAGCGGGTCCAGCTCGACTTCCCCCGCACCGACGGCTTCGAGATCATCTCGCTGAAGGACGGCGACGCCGTCGTCGGCGTCGTGGATCTCGAGGACGACGCGGACCTCGACCTCGTCTTCGTCACGACCGACGCGCAGCTGCTGCACTTCCCCTCCTCCGGCGTGCGCCCCCAGGGCCGCGGCGCGGGCGGCGTGGCCGGGATCAAGCTCGCGGGCGACGCGCAGGTGCTGTCCTTCGGCGCGATCGACGTGACGGCGCCCGCGGACGTCGTCACCGTCGCGGGCAGCTCGTCGACGCTGCCGCTGCTGCAGACCGGCTCGCTCAAGGTCTCCTCGCTGACGGAGTTCCCGGCGAAGGGCCGCTCCACCGCCGGCATGCGCTGCCATCGCTTCCTGCGCGGCGAGGACTCCCTCATCGGCGCATGGGTGGTGCCGCATCCGGCCCGCGCCTCCTCCGAGGCGGGCCAGCCGATCGACCTTCCCGAGCCCACCGGTCGACGTGACGGCTCCGGCACCCCCGTCCCGGTGCCGATCGCCGCGGTCGGCTGATCCGTTGCCCGCCCCCGCCGCGCACCGGGCGACCCGGGCGACCCGCGCCGAGAACGCGCATGTCGCGATCGGGATCGCCGGCGCGGTCGTCGGCCTCGTGGTGGGTCTGATCGCGCTGCGGGGCACCGCGGCGCTGTCGGGGACCGGGTCGATCGGCCAGGTCGCGGCGCTCTCCGTGGCCGGCTGCGCGACCTCGACCTCGGTGCTGGTGCTCGTCACGGACCGGGTGCGCACGATGCCCTGGTTCGGCTCCCGGCCGCTCTGGCGGCGCGCCCTGGACG
The DNA here is from genome assembly GCF_001807385.1 of Brachybacterium sp. HMSC06H03. Classification (NCBI taxonomy): domain Bacteria; kingdom Bacillati; phylum Actinomycetota; class Actinomycetes; order Micrococcales; family Dermabacteraceae; genus Brachybacterium; species Brachybacterium sp. HMSC06H03. The sequence goes on from NZ_KV788917.1 coordinate 8,383, forward strand.
TGGTGGGGCTCTCGCTCATCCACGGCCTGCTGGGCCTGTTCCTCACCGGGGCGCTGTTCGCGGTGTTCCAGCAGGCCTTCCAGGGCGTGGCGCTGGACCGCTTCGCCGGCACCTTCTGGGTCGCGGCCGCCAGCGGCGGCGCCGCCTACATCGCCTCCTCCTCGCTGACGGCGCTGACCGGCCGCTCGCTCGCGACGCTGCTGGCCGCCTTCCTCACCGTGGGCGTGCTCGCCAGCGCGCTGAGCGCCCCGGACCCGTACTGGTGGGAGCGCTACTTCTCCGAGCTCGGCGAGAGGTCCGGGGCCTCCAGCACGATCTTCAACCTCACCCTGCTGCTGACGGGCATCGCGCTGCTGACCGTGGTGGAGTTCATCGCGCACGACCTCGACCGGTGGGCCCGGGCCACGGGCGAGGACCATCGCGTGGTGACCGCGGTGCGGGTGATGCTCACCTCCGTCGGCGTGCTCGTCGCGCTCGTCGCGCTGGTCTCGCGGAGCGTGAGTGTTCTCTGGCACGACATCGTCGCCCAGTCGCTGGTGGTGGTGTTCGCGCTGACTCTGCTGGTGCTGCCGGTGCTGCTGCGCCGCCTGCCCGGGGCCCTGATCGGCTTCACCGCCGGCGCCTTCGCCCTGCTGATGATGGTGGTCGTGCTGTACGCCGGGGTGGGCTACCTGAACTTCACGGCCTTCGAGATGGGGGCGGCGGTGATCGTGTTCGTCTGGCTGCTGCTGCTCATCCGCACGGTCTCGGCCGCCGCGGAGGGCCTTCCCGAGGAGGGCGCCGGGGCCGCTTCCGCGGGTCCCCCGCAGGAGGGTCCTGCCGTGACGGCCGGCCCCAAGGACGAGGAGCCGGGCGTCTCCTCCTGCGCGTGGGACGATAGGCCCATGAGCACCGATCCCCAGTCCCCCGCCGTCCAGGACCCCGCGGCCGCCGCCGCCCGCGAGGCCGCCGTCCCGCTCCCCGAGGGCGTCGCCCTCGGCACCGCGCACGGCGCCGACGCCGTCCTGGTCGACACCCCCGCAGCGACCGGCGTGCTCCTGCTCGACGGCGCGCACCTGACCAGCTGGGTCCCCGCCGGCGGGCAGGACCTGCTGTGGATGAGCCCGAGCTCCGAGTTCGGGCCCGGCGTCGCCGTCCGCGGCGGCGTGCCCCTGGTCGGCCCCTGGTTCGGGCCCGGCCGCGATCTCGCCCGCACGGTGAAGCACGGCTGGCTGCGGAACATCCGCTGGGAGCTCGCCTCCGCCCGCCGCGAGGGAGACGACGTCGAGATCACCCTCGTCACCCCCGAGGACGCGGTCGCTCTGCGCGGCGAGGCCGTCTTCCGCCTCGGGGCGCAGCTGGACGTGGACCTCACCCTGACCGCCGGCTCGCGGCCGGTCGAGCTCGAGGCGGCGCTGCACACCTATCTCGCCGTCGGCGACGTGCGCGAGATCGAGATCCTCGGCCTCGAGGGCGCCGCCTATCTCGACAACACGCGGGACCTCGCCGCGGACGTGCTGCCGGAGGAGCCGCTGCGCCTGACCGCCTCCACCGACCGGATCACCGAGGCGACCGGCGAGGTGACGGTCGTGGACCCGGTGCTCGGCCGACGCCTCGTCTCCGCCCCGCGCGGCACCTCCCGCACCGTGGTGTGGAACCCCTGGGACACCCTGGTGGCGGGGATGGCGGACATCCCCGATGCGGACTGGCCCCGCTTCGTCTGCCTCGAGCCCGCCGTCGCCAAGGACGGCTTCGTCGCGCTCGAGCCCGGCGCCTCCCACCGCATCGGCGTCACCTACCGCATCGAGAACTGAGCACGGCTCCTCCCCTCGTCGGGAGCCCTCCAGGGCCCGGTCGTCCCCAGCGGACGGCCGGACCCTCGCCTGTTCGGCCGCCGACCGCCGGGTCCCTGCGGTTTATTCGCTGGCCCCGTCTGTCGCGGGATGGTGGACTGTGGTCATGGAGATGCACACGACCTCGACCCCGGCCCCGACGGGTCCGCGCGCGTCGACGGTCGGCACCACGGCATCCCTCCTCCGCCCAGGCGGAGCGGTCACGGCGTCCGCCGCGTCCGACGGGGGCCGTGTCCCCGTCGTCCTCGCCGCCGGCGCCTGCTGACACCGACCCGCCCCTGACCCGCCCTGCCGCTCGCCGCCGCGGGAGGGCGTCCCGGTGCGCCCTGGCGTGCCGCATACGGCCCGGCCCGCACCCTCACCACGCCGCTCGGCGGACAGCATCTGTCCGCCCGCGGCGGCAGACTCGACCACGTCCCTGTTCCCAGGAGGAACGCCATGTCCGCTCTCCAGCTCCCCACCACCAGGCCCCCGACCGTCCAGGACCTCCCCGTCCAGGACCTCCCCCAGCTCGTCGACGCCGCCGTCGCCGATCCCGCCCGGGACCGGCAGCTCGACCGGCAGCTGCGCGGCGTGCTCGCCGAGCTCCGCGCGCGGCGGCGGAGGCG
>NZ_KV788918.1:0-8486 GCF_001807385.1 Brachybacterium sp. HMSC06H03
GGGATTGCCACCACGCTAGGGGACACACCCCTCAAGCTTTCAACGCGCGATTTGGTGGCAGACGTTCGTCAGCACAAGCCGACTGGCACCACCCCGAGTGACTACGACTTGGGCTCCTACCTGCACGCGGCAGAGCGGTCCCTCGCTGACATCTACGGCCCGGGGACGCGCAGCTTGAACAGCCAGAAGCGTTCTGCGAGCTGGTCGACTCTCGTGGACTGGGCCTTCCCTGCCGACCGGGGAAAGCCGCTCTCAGACACGGCCGACGCCCTCCTGCGCCGCGTGGGGACGTTGACGCACGTCGACGATCCTGAGCGGATCCAGGCATACCGCCGGCTTCTCACCGCACCGACTCTCCCCACCGGGATTGAGAAGGATCTGCACGCCGCGATGCTGGTGTACTCGTTCTGGCCCAACGGGGAGCGGAGCATTCGTACCGGCCTCGACGAGCTACGGTCACACGCCTCGGTGATCGAGGAGCTACTCCACCTGCTCGCGTTCCAGGAGCAGTCTTCTCGTGTCCGGCCGGAAACACTCTCTGGTTCAGTCGCAGACTCACCGCTGCGATCGCATGCGAGGTACTCCCGCGAGGAGCTCCTGGCCGGATTGGGGCTTGGCACCCTGGACGCCGGCGCGCCAGGCTCGATCCGCGAAGGCGTGAAGTGGCTCCCCAGCATGAACGTGGACGCGCTACTGGTGACGCTCAAGAAGTCCGAAGCGGACTACTCCCCCACCACCATGTACCGCGACTACGCCATCAATCAGCAGCTCTTCCACTGGGAGTCCCAGAGCACGACGAGCGTGGAGAGCCCCACGGGGCAGCGATACATCAACCACGCAACGCGCAACTCCAGCGTCGTCCTCTTCGTGCGGCGCACGAAGACCGGCGACATCGGCACCGAGCCCTACACCTGCCTCGGCACGGCCCAGTTCCAGCAGGCGACGGGGTCGCGGCCGATGCAGATCGTGTGGCAACTGGATCGAACGATGCCGGCAGATCTGTTTATGGAAGCAAGAACCGCTGCATAGCGAGACTCAAGCGCCGAGATGAATGCGCACCCGCATAACACGCAACTTTAGAGCTCAGCTCGATAAAGTAGAACACCCCATAACCCAATGATCGGATCTTGTCATGCCCCCCGAAGTAGTACACGTGAATACCGAACTTAATTCAAACGCTTCACCGCGTCCCGTCTATGTTCTAGGGGCCGGATTCTCGAGAGCAGTCAACCAAGATATGCCACTAATGAACGACCTAGGTCACGAATTACAGTCGCGCCTAGACTTCCTCGGCGAAGAATCGAGCAGCGCGTCCGTCAACTTCGAAGACTGGCTAAATGTTCGCGTAACAGCACTCCCGTTCCTGAAGGGCTGGCAAAATGCCTCACGATCAGCCCAGGCTGAACGCATAATTGCCGAGATTGCAGCAATTCTCGACGAGAGAACCAACGCCGCCCTATCTACCGCCAGCCCAGCTTGGCTTTTGAGACTAGTCGAGTTATGGCATGCAGAGAATGCGGCGGTCGTTACATTCAATTATGACCCTTTGGTGGAGAGCGCCATCAACGAAGCGGGCCTAATCCACTTCCACTCCAGAGGCGCCAATCGCGTATTAGCCGACACTCAAGTTTTCCCGGCCCCTCCCGCTCCTCCGGCCGTATATTACCTGGACAACGACTCCCCGAACTCCAGCTCCCTTCAATTGCTCAAACTTCACGGCTCCCTGAACTGGTATTGGTCGTCGGGCGACCGCCTCGGGACAACACTTTCACGAACCCGAGAGCGACGAACTTTCGCCGGCCGCCGGGTCGTGCCGGAGCCAGAAGATTTTACCGGAACCAAGATGCTTGACAGATTTCTAGTGCCTCCCGTGAGCACCAAGAGCGCCTACTATTCCCCATACTTGACTAATGCTCTTTGGAGATCTGCGCATGACCACATCTCTAGGGCAAAGAGTTTGACAATAATCGGATACTCCCTCCCTAAAACCGATCAGGTGGGTACGGAGCTACTTGCAACCGTGCCGCGCGAAGCGCAGGTCCGGCTTATCGATTTCACACCCGGGAATCAAGACGATGACGCAAGTCTCGCAGGGCGCGTAAATGCACTTAACGGGTCAATTGACCACGTTTGGTCCGGTGCGCGCTCTGTGCCAGACTTTGTTCAATCCCTATCGCAAGAGCTATCTGGGAAGCTTTTTGACGTAACGCCCACCAAGCCAGATGCTGACGTCCTCGTTGCCCTCCCTGTGGGCGCTGGCGACACAAGTGAACCATCGATATTTATCGCCTGCCGGACTGAGAATGGGAATATAGGAACGGTCGACATTGATTTTCCACTGATAGCGCGCTCACAAATGCCCCCCAGGGCGATGGCATTCAATAGCCTTCCCGCTGGGTATCGTGAGTTCGACTCGTTCATCCGCGTTGGGCGCCTCCGCGAGATGCTCGACGCGGGAGTTCCGCCCACTGTCATTCATAATGATCGCGAATTCCTAATTGTCAGTATTGAGTACAACTTGATCGGCCCCTGGGATGTCGCCCTCCTTACAACTTCAGAGGAGCGACCGCTTGAGCATCTATCCCCTAACGTTGACGACTAGGCACCATATCTAATACCCCTAACCCCCACATCCCCACGACCGGCACGAGCGGCCACCACCAGGTCACGCCGCCCTCCCCCACCACGCCCACCGACGCCATGACGGCGAGGCCGGCAATCACACACACCGCCGCGGCGATCGGCTTCCACAGCGGCGGCGCCGGCCGTTCGTCGGCGCGCGGGGTCTCGAAGCGGCCCATCACCAGTACGACCACGCCGGTCAGCGCCAGCAGCACGAACACCCACAGCGGCCGCGTCGCCCACCACATCCCCGTCAGCGGCTCGGGCAGCAGCACCCGCGCATCGAGTGCGAGCAGCAGATGGGCGAGGCCCACCATGACGGTGAGGTGCCACAGGAACCAGGTCATGATCCGCTGGTTCACGAGCACGGTCACGAACCACAGCCTCGGCCGGCGCAGCAGCGCCTCGAGCGGCTTCTCGAGGGAGAGCACGAGCCCGGCCTGGAGCATGCCGAGGAACGCCATCGTCACGCGCGTCGGGCTCGAGTTGGAGATCGCGTCTCCCCCGGCGGTGATCATCGAGACCGGATAAGGGCCCACCAGCACGAGCAGCAGCAGGCCGACCAGACCGATCCCGGCCAGCAGCATCCGTCGGCCGATCCCGGAGAGCCGGCCGTCGAGCCAGGCGTAGCCGACCTGGTGGAACGCCGCCCAGACGAGCAGGTAGTTCGGGTAGCCGAGCAGCGGCTGGTCGGTGGCGATGCTGATCGCGTCGACGATCCCGGCGAGCGCGATGCCGCCCACGATGGACCACCAGCCGAACCGCTCCCACAGCCACAGGCACGGCGGGCCGATGAGGATCACCATCAGGTACGCGGCGAGGAACCAGGTGGGGATCAGCGCCATCTGGGAGGCGAGCTGCACCGTCGCATGCGGGGCGCCGAGCGCGACGGCGACCACGCCGATCACGAGCCAAGTGAGCAGCAGCGGGATCAGCGGGATGCCGAGGCGTCGAAGCCTGGTGCGCAGCCACTCGGCGTAGCCGATCTCCCTGCGCCGTGCGGAGCGCCAGGAGAGGCCGTTGGAGTACCCGCCGACGAGGAAGAAGATCGGCATGACCTGGAACAGCCAGGTCAGCGGATGGGTCCACCGCGCGCCATCGAGGACGCCGTGCGGGAGGATCCCGCCGTCGGGGTCGACGGCGATGATCGTCCAGTGCCCGAGCACCACCACCGTGATCGCGGCGGCGCGCAGGAAGTCGACGACCCGGTTGCGGGAGGCAGGAGTCGCGGCGTCGACCTTCTCGGCGCGGCTCTGACGCGTGGTCGTCATCGGCTCCCCTCCCCTCGTCCCTGCGGCGGCGGAGCCGCTGGAAGCGGCGACAATCTACCCCGAACTCCGCACTCCGCACGCGGGACCGGCCTGCTCTGGCGTCCTCGGCAAGAGCGCTTCCGCGCCGCGGGAGGGTCTGCGAGGCTCAGCCCATGACCGCACACCATCACGCCTCGCACGCCCACGCGCCCGCGCACGCCGAGTCGTCCCCCGACCTCTCCCCCACCGAGTACTGGGAGCAGCGCTACTCCGGCAGCGAGCGCGTCTGGTCAGGGAAGGTCAACGCGACCATGGCCTCGGTCGTCGCCGAGCTCGCGCCAGGCACGGCGATCGACCTCGGCTGCGGGGAGGGCGGGGACGTGCTCTGGCTCGCCGAGCAGGGCTGGACCGCACTCGGTCTCGACATCTCCGCCACCGCCGTCGGCCGGGCCCGTGACGAGGCCGCCGCGCGAGGGCTCGACGGGGCGAGCTTCGAGGCCGTCGACCTCGACGCCTGGGAACCGGAGCCGGCCTCGGTCGACCTGGTCACCGCGAGCTTCTTCCAGTCGAACGTGGCGCTGGACCGCACGGCGATCCTGCGCCGGGCCATGACCGCGCTGCGCTCCGGCGGACGTCTGGTCAGCGTGTCCCACGCCGCACCGCCGTCCTGGGCGACGGACCATCCGGCGACGATGGTCTCCGTGCAGGACGAGGCGGCACAGCTCGGCGGCTCGGCCGAGGAGTGGGAGGTCGAGCTCGCCGAGGAGCGGCCGCGCGCCGCGACCGCCCCCGACGGATCGGCGGGCGAGCACCTCGACGCGGTGCTGGTGCTGCGGCGACGCTGACGACCGCTCGCCGTCAGCGGGTACAGCGGGCAGGAGCGGGACGCCCTCGTGGGGCGCGGGCATGACCGGTCAGGCCATACCCGCGCCGTCAGCCTCACTCGCAGCCGACCCCGTCGCCGTCGCGGTCCAGCTTCCTGCTGTAGCCGGGGTCGCCGGCGTGCACGGGGGCCGCACCGGCCGCGCGCGCGGCATCGCAGTTCTTGTAGTAGGCGCTGCCGCCGCCGGAGCCGCTGTCGTTCGACTCCTCCTTCGGCGCAGGCTCGTACGCGGGAGCGGGCTCGGGCTCGGGTTCCGGAGCAGGCTCGGGCTCAGGGGCCGGCTCGGGCTCGGGGGCCGGCTCAGGCTCAGGCTCCGGCGCGGGCTCCTCCTCGGTCGCGACGACGTCGCCCTCGCCGGTCGCGGGCCACTGGTCGTCGTCCTCGATCGCGAGGAAGCCCTCGCAGTCGCTCAGCACGCGCTCCATGGCGTCGGCCTCGGCGGGCTTGACCCACAGGTCGTACTTGTCCTTCACGGCGATCTGCCGGGCCACGTACTCGCAGCGGTAGTCCTTGAGCGGCGGGAGCCAGGTGGCGGCGTCGCCGTCGCTCTTCTGCCGGTTCAGGCTCGACTCGACCGCGAGGAGGTTCAGCGGGTCGTTGGCGAACTCGCGACGGGTCTGCTCGTCCCAGCTCGCGGCGCCGGTCTGCCAGGCGTCGGAGAGCGCCACGACGTGGTCGATGTCGATCGTGCTGTTCTCGCGATCGAAGTCGACGGTGTCGCCGCTGTACGGGGAGTCGAGGGTGCCGCGCTGGACCACGCAGCCGTTCGTGCCGCCCTTGAGGGTGATCGCGGTGAGGTCGCGACGCAGGATGTCGTTGCGGGTGTCGCAGCCGTTGCGGTCCATGTCGTCGCGCCAGCCGAACAGCTCGCGGTCGTAGTCGGTCTTCGCCCCGCGGCCCTTCTCGTCCAGTCCGGCGAGGACGGCGAGCGCCGTGCCCTCGGCCGCGACGGGCTCCGGGGTCGGAGAGGGCGTCGGGGCGGCCGTGGTGGTGGGCGCCGGGGTGCTCGGCGCCTCCGTCGTGGGAGCGGCCGTCGTCGGCGCCTCCGTCGTCGGCTCGTCCGCCAGGACGGCGGTCTCCTCGAGGACGGTCTCACCCGCGACCACCTCGTCGGCCGGGGGCGTCTCGACCGTGCCTCCACCCGCGATGATCGCGACGAATCCGAGCGCGACCACGCCGGAGATGGCACGCGCGGGCCACTTCATCGTCTCGAACTGACGCAGAGGCCGACCCTTGGCATCCTTGACCCGGCCGATGCTCAGCAGCACCAGGTCGACCAGCCACCAGATGAACAGCCCGCCGAGAGTGAAGAACTTCAGCAGGCCGGTCTTCCACTTGCCGAGGTAGAAGCGGTCCACGCCCCAGATCCCGAGGAACAGAGAGAGCGCCCAGGCGATCGGGAAGCTCTTGGCCGGGGCCTGCACGGGGCGCTGCGGCTGCTGCGCCGAGGTGGTCGGTTCGAAGGGCAGGCCTCCCTGCGGGCTCTGGCCGTACGTAGGCGCCGAGGGCCAGTTCTGGCTCCCGTCCGGGCGCGGCGGAGTCGGGTTCTGAGCGTTCATGCCCATCCTTCGTGATCGTCACCGATGTCCGTGCACGGCACGGACCGGGGCGTCGGCGGCAGCCGCCCGTCCCCCGTGTCTCCCCACCGGAGACCATCGAAGATTACGATTCAACGACCACGGATGAGCAGGACTTTCGTCCGATACCGCCGACATCACACGCCTGTGCAGAAAACTGCGAGGCACGCTCTCGCACCCCCGCGGCGCTCACGGCAGGATCGCGTCCGTGTACCCGCCGTCCACCCGCAGCGCCCCACCGGTCGTGGCCGACGCGAGCGGCGAGGCGAGGTAGACGACCATGTTCGCGATCTCCTCGGGCCGGACCAGGCGCTGCACCAGCGACTGCGGGCGGTGCAGGCGCATGAACTCGGCCTCCGCCTCCTCCCAAGGCAGGGACGGATCCACCAGCTGATAGACGAAGTCCTGCACGCCCTCGGCGTACGTGGGCCCGGTGATCACGGAGTTCACGGTGACGCCGATGCCGGCGGCGTCCTTCGCGAAGCCGCGAGAGACGGCCAGCAGCGCCGTCTTGGAGACGCCGTAGTGGATCATCTCGGCCGGGGTGACGATCGCGGAGTCGCTGGCGATGTTCAGCACCATCCCCCAGCCGCGCTCCTTCATCCCGGGCAGGGTCGCGCGGATCAGCCGCACCGCGGCCATCACGTTCACGTCCCAGTAGCGCTGCCACTCGGCGTCGCTGATCTCGAGCGCCGGCGCGGCGCCGAAGATGCCGAGGTTGTTCACCAGCACGCCCACCTCGTCGGCGGCCTCGAGCGCGGCGGCGAGACCGTCCTCCGCGGTGACGTCGCCGGGCGCCGCGACCAGCAGCGCCGGGACGACCCCGGCACCGACCAGGGTATCGAGCGCCTCATCCACGCGCTCGCTCGAGCGGCCGTTGACGGCCACGCGCGCACCGGCGAGCGCGAGCCGCTGCGCGATCGCGAGGCCGATGCCCTGCGTGGAGCCGCAGACGAAGGCCGTCCTTCCGGTCAGGTCCAGGTCGATCGGGGGATGACCCTCGCCTCGCGCTTCGCGGGCCACAGGCCCCGGGCTGCGAGGGAGCAACGCCGCGGGCTCGCGGGTCCTTCCCGTGCCGTTCCCGGCGAGGGACCTGCCTCTCAGAGCCCCATCAGCACGATGCCGATGAAGGCGAGCACGAGCGCCGCGACGACGGCGGCGGTGGTGCGCGCGGAGCTGTCGCGCTGCCCGGCGTCCGCGTTCCTGGACACGACCGGGATGGGCCCGGTATGGGTCGTCGGGGTCATCTCGTGACCGAGGTGGATGTCAGGGCGAGGATCCATGCCGGAGGCCTCCTTCAGCGGTGTGTGGGACGCGCCTGGTGCAAGACGCGTCCTGCCAGGTCAGTCGGGGAAATCGTGCGCCTCGGCGCACCGGTCAAGGCTAGGGTCCTCGCGGGCGCGCGCGAAAGAGCTGTCCAGCACCCGTCAGCGGGATCACACCGCCCCGGGCGCACTGCTCGTCGCCCTGTCCTGCGCCCTTCCCGCACGGCGCCGGAGCCCGGGGCCTTCAGCCGGTCCCACCTGCCCGCACACCCCACGCCGTACCCCGCCCCGTCGGCCGCCGACGGTCACGGTGGACGCCTGGAGAGGGCGCGATGACCGACGAGACCGACGCGGCCGATCCCCCGCGGCTCCTCCCTGCCCGAGCATCTGCGCGGCGCGCTCGACGATGCCGCCGAGTTGCAGCGCCGCTGCGCGAGGACCTGCACGGCGCGCACGGCATGAAGGCGGGAGCGGATCCCCCGATCCGTCTCCCGCCTCCGCTGGGCCACGGCCCTGCGCCGGCCTCCGCCCCCGCGGAGGGCCTTCATCCCTCTCCCCCGAGAGTCCCGCACCCAGTGCCTGAAATCTACGACGGGCGCCCGGAATGCGCGATGGGGCGAACTGCCTGGGGAGAACTCCCCATGCCGAGGCCCGGTCGGGACGTGCCCCGCCCGTGCCCGGTTTTTTGCCTCTGCGCCATGCTCCAGCTCCTCACCCCGCACCCGCACCCGGACCCGGACGATGGTCGAGAGCTGGCGCAGGGCGTACCACTACGCCGATATAGGCATAGAGGTACGCCCTCCGCCAATACCCGTCCATCCCCCCGCCCGGCCCCCCCCCCCCCCCCCCCCCCGAACGACCCCCCCCCCCCCCCCCCCCCCCCCCCCCC
>NZ_KV788918.1:8506-9196 GCF_001807385.1 Brachybacterium sp. HMSC06H03
CCCCCGCCGATCCGAGAACGTCCATGCCCACCCCCATCCCCCGAATCCAGCCCGCGTCCACCTGCGGTCCAGCTGCTCGCGGTAGCCTTCCAGCACGCCCAGGACGAGGCGTGCGCACGGCCCTCGGGGCGGTCCCCCGCCTGCACGGGCCGGCGCTCGGGCCTCGTCACCGTCCCGGGGAGGACAGCGAATCGCAGTGAGCGCAGGAGAGACACCCTCGGCCGAGCGGCCGAGCAGCGGGAGCAGCCGGTTCCCGGACCCCTTCGCGCCCGGCTCGCCGCCCCCGCAGGCCCACCAGTCCGGCTCTCCGGCCCAGCAGCCCGGCCCGCAGGTCCCCGACCCATCGGTCGGCTCCGCTGCCGGCGACGAGCGGCTCCGCCCACCAGCACCTGTCCCGTCGGGCGGCGCCTCAGCGCCTCCTCTCCACCCGGCCACCGCGTCGGCCGATGCACGACCCACCGAGCCGTCGGCCGACAGGCCGGTCGCCCCCGGCGCCCAGGACCTGCCGTGGAAGGCGACCGCGGAGCGGCGCGACCTGTGGGGACCGAAGCAGACGGCGCTCGAGGGCACGGTCCGCGGCCCCGCCTCCCGCGAGGTGTCCGCGCCGCGCCCGTCGTGGCTCGTGCGGCTCGGGGCGCCCGTCGTCCTCGGCGGGCTGGCCGGTCTCGCGGCGCTGCTGGTCGTGCTCGG
>NZ_KV788919.1:0-706 GCF_001807385.1 Brachybacterium sp. HMSC06H03
GCCGCGCCGCACCCTGCTCCTCGCGGGTGCCGCGACCGCCGCCGCGGTCGGCGCGGTCTCCGCCGGGGTCGTGCTCCCGCGCATGCTCGGCCCCGCCACCAGCCCGTTCTCCGATGTGGCCGACGGCGATGCCGGGCTCGAGGCGATGCTCTGGGCGGACGACACCGGCGTGCTGCCCGCGGTCGGCGGCGCCTTCTCGCCGGACGCGGTCGTGACCCGAGGCGAGGTCGCCGCGGCCCTGCACCGCTTCGCAGGCACCCCCGCGGTGCCGCTCGAGGACGTGCCGGTGCTCATCGTCGACCTCGGCGAGGACCCGGCGCAGGCCTCCGCCCTGCTGTGGCTGCACGGCCGCGGCGCGCTCTGGGGCGATGCCGAGCTGAAGGTCCATCCCGAGGATCCCGCGACCCGGGAGGGCGCCTCGGGGATGCTCGCCGCGCTGCTGCGTCCCGCCCTCGCGGGGATCGGCGCGGTCTGGCCCGCGGGCGGGGCCGACGGGTCCGGCGCGGCCGAGGGGAAGGACATCCCTGGGGGAATCTCGCCGGACGCGGCCTGGCTGACCAGCGCCGGGATGGCTCCCGACGGGTCGACGCACTGGCAGGGCGAGCAGGCGGTGACCCGCGCCGAGCTCGCGGCCGTGCTGCACCGCGCGGACGGCGTCATCGCCGGCGCGCTCGGCTGAGCGACCCACCCGCGCCGCGGCCGCACC
>NZ_KV788920.1:0-21023 GCF_001807385.1 Brachybacterium sp. HMSC06H03
CGTGGTCCATCGCGGAGCGGGCGCGCTGCGAGAGGGCCTCGCGGGCGGCGGCACCGGCACCGCTCGCGCTGCTCCCCGTCCTGCCGGCAGTCCCAGCACCCGTCCCGGCTCCGTGCGCGGAGCCCGCGGGCTCGGGGGCGAGGCCGCTCGCGATCCGGTTATGGCGCTCACGGGCGCTGCGCAGCTCGAGCGGCACCCGCACCAGGCGCACCAGCGCGCTGCGCATGTCCTCGCGGATCTGCCGCTCGTGCCGGTCGAGATAGGCGTCGAGGTCGCGCTCCTCGTCGCGCAGCAGGAAGGCGCGGCCCAGCAGGTAGGACGCGAGATCGGCGGCGACCTCGGGCGAGAGGCCGTAGGCGTCGGACGAGGCGCGGGCGTCGCGCAGCGCGACCGCGTCGTCGCTCTCCAGCGGGCTCGGCACGATCTCGACGGCGCTAAGCACGTCCTCGACGACCGCGTGGAAGGCCGCGTCGGAAGCGAGGTCGGCGCGGCGCAGCTCGGCCCGTCCGGTCGCCTCGGGGACGGGGATCCTCGTGATCCCCTCGCGGGCGAACTCGTCCTGTGCGGCGCGCCGCACCAGGCGTCGGGCAGCCCGCTCGAGGTGGCCCGCATCAGCGTCGCGCGGCAGCTCGGGGACCACGGCCCGCGCCTGGGCGACGACGTCGGCGCGGGCCCCCGCGATCTCGGCGCGTCGGCGCGCGGCGTGGAGCCGGTCGCGCAGCTCGTCGACGGGTCTCATGGGCGCTCCTTCCGCAGGGGACGCTGACGGGGCCATCGTACGGGGCAGGAGGGAGGTTCCTGTCGGCGGCAGCGGGTCGGATGAGAGGATGGAGGGGAAGGATCCGCACGTCCCCGGCGCCGCCGCCCGGCCGCCGGGACCCGATCACGACAAGGAGCACTCGTGACCGACCTCAGCTACACCGTCCCTGGCCTCGGCACCGACGACTCCCGCCGGCTCGTGGAAGCGCTGCAGGACCGCCTCCACGCCCTGAACGACCTGCATCTCACCCTCAAGCATGCCCACTGGAACGTGGTGGGCCCGCAGTTCATCGCGGTGCACGAGATGCTCGACCCGCAGGTGGAGCTCGTGCGCGGCTACGCCGACGAGGTCGCCGAGCGGATCGCGCAGCTGGGCGCCTCCCCCGTCGGCACCCCGGGTCGCCTCGTCGCCGAGCGCGGCTGGAGCGACTACGAGCTCGGCAGGGCCGGCACCCAGGAGCACCTCGCCGCGATCGACCAGGTCTACGACGGCGTCATCGCCTCCCACCGCAAGGCGATCACCCTCGCCGGCGAGCTCGACCCGATCACCGAGGACATCCTGATCGGCCAGTCCGCCGAGCTGGAGAAGTTCCAGTGGTTCGTGCGCGCGCATCTCGAGCGTTCACAGTCCTGAACCTCTTCCGTCGGGGCCGGGTACGGTGAACGGACCCGACCCCGAGGAGGACCCGGCATGCCGATCGCCGCCCCCACCGCCGACGAGCTCGCCCTGCTGCAGGACGAGGCCGTGCGCTTCACCCGCGAGCTCATCCGGATCGACACCACGAACTTCGGCGGGAACGACCCCGAGACCTGGGGGAAGGGCGAGGCCGAGGCGGCGGAGTACGTCGTCGAGCGGCTGCGCGAGGTGGGCCTCGAGCCGCAGGTGGTCGAGTCGCACCCCGCCCGTCCCAGCCTGCTGGTGACCGTGCCGGGCGAAGACCGCGAGCGCGGCGGTCTGATCCTCCACGGCCACCTCGACGTGGTCCCGGCTCGCGCCGAGGACTGGTCGGTGGACCCCTTCGGCGCCGAGATCATCGACGGGATGATCCACGGCCGCGGCGCCGTGGACATGAAGGACATGGTCGGGATGATCCTGGCCGTCGCTCGTCACCTGGCCCGCAGCGGGCAGGCGCCGCCGCGCGATCTGATGTTCGCCTTCTTCGCCGATGAGGAGAATGCGAGCGTCTGGGGCGCCCAGTGGCTGGTGGAGAACCACCCCGAGCTGTTCGACGGCATGACCGAGGCGATCAGCGAGGTGGGCGGCTACTCGATCACCCTGCCCGAGGAGGCAACCGGCGAGGACGTGCGCACCTATCTCGTCCAGACCGCCGAGAAGGGCTTGGCCTGGGGGCGGCTGCGCGCCACCGGCCGCGCCGGGCACGGCTCCGTCCCCAACGACGAGAACGCCATCGTGCGCCTGGCCCGCGCGATCACCGCGATCGACGAGCACGAGTTCCCGATCGAGTACATCGCCAGCGTCCGTGCGCTGTTCGACGGGATCACCGAGATCACCGGGCAGGGCTGGGACGAGCAGGACATCGACCGCTTCCTGCCCCTGACCGGCGGGGCCCGCCACTTCGTCGCCGGGACCCTGCGCGACTCGGCGAACCTGACGATGCTCGAGAGCGGGTACAAGGTCAACGTCATCCCCCAGACCGCGGAGGCCGGCTTCGACTGCCGCTTCCTGCCCGGGCACCAGGAGGAGCTGCTGGCCCTGCTGGACGAACTGGCCGGTGAGCACGTCGAGGTGGTCGTGGACCACATCGGCGTCGCCGTCGACTCCCCGCGCGAGTCCCCGCTGGTGGACGCGATGACCGCGGCGGTGCAGGCGGAGGACCCGGGCTCGAAGGTGCTTCCCTACTGCCTCAGCGCCGGCACCGACAACAAGCCGCTCAGCGTGCTCGGCATCGCCGGCTACGGCTTCGCGCCGCTGCAGCTGCCCGCGGACCTCGACTTCGCCCCGCTGTTCCACGGCGTGGACGAGCGGGTGCCGGTGGATGCGGTGCGCTTCGGCGCGCGGGTGCTGCTGCGTCTCGTCGCGACCTGCTGAGCCCGCCCGCAGGGGGCTGCTCCGCTCGGCGCTCAGTGCTGGTCGGGCGCGTCCTCGCCGTAGGTGCGGGCCGAGGCCAGCAGCTCCGCGGCCGGGATCGGCTCGTCGGGCCCGAGGCCGATGTACCAGGACGGCGCGGTGGCGAGCATGACCTCGAGCAGCTCGGTCGCGTCCAGCTCCTCCCCGGCCCTCGCCGCCTCCTCGGTGGTGACGAGCCAGTGGTCGGCGTGGACGAGCTCCCCGCCGGCGAGGCTGCGGGCGAGGGCCTCGATGCCGGGACGGGGCGGGAGCCTGTCGGGCATGCGCTTGAGCGCCTCGACGTGCAGCGCGGCCATCGTCCCGGTGAGGATCATGTAGGTACGGTGGCTGGACTTCCAGTCCAGCGCGCCGCGGAGGAAGGCATGGTGCCGCTCGATGTAGGCGGCCATCATCGCGTAGCCGTGCTGCACGTGCTGCACGATCGTGTACCCGGCGGCGCCGTTGGCGCGTCCGCGCTCCCAGGCGGCATCGAACATCTCCTGGAGCATCGCGCCCATCAGGTCGTCGAGCCCGGTGAAGTGGCTGTAGAACGCCGCGCGGCTGACGCCTGCGCGCTTGGCCAGGGCGTTGACGGTGACCTCGCCGTCGTCCGCGCTCAGCTCGCGGGCGGCGGCGAAGATCGCGGCGCGGGTGCGGGCGGGACGGGGATCCGGGGCGCGTTCGCCCGAGGAGGTCGAGGAGGCCATTGCGTCATCGTAGTCCAGCGCCCGGGCCCCGTCCGGCGAGCCGTGCGGCGGCCGGAGCGTGCGGCAGGAAGGGTCCATGCGCGCCTTCCTGTCCGGCCTGGCCGGGTCTCCCGGCCCTGACGGCCGACGGGTCCACGGGCTCCCCGCCCCTCTCGCGGACCTGATCGGGCAGACGATCGTGCACACCCGGGTCGCCGCCCGCGGCACCTGGACCGTGACCGCCCGCGGCAGCGTGCTCTCCTCCCGGTCCCAGCTGCTCGAGGGGGCGCACGGCCTCGAACGCGGCGTCGCCCCCGGGACCGACCCGGCCGTCGGCCTGCGGGATCCGCGCGGAGCCGGCCGGGGCACCCGTCCATGCGACCGAGGCGGGCCGGGCGGCGCTCGGACCCTCCGGTGCAGAGGCCCTGCCCCCGGGGTTGTCGAGCTATGACCCCCCCGGGGTCGTGGGGCCGTTCCGCTGAGACGGCCCGGGACGCGGCTCCCCCGAGCGCGTCGTCGCTCCGTCACCCCTGACGGCCTGCACCACCGTAGCGCCCGCCGACGCCCCCGAACGTACTTCTCGGACGGATGTAAGGGGGATCTCCACCTGTCGAAAACCCCTGTGAACGGCGCGGTAACACCGGATGAACGCCCGCGCGGACACTCCGCGGCGCTACCCTGGGGCGACCATGTCGAGAAAGGCCTGCCAGATGTCAGCACGAACCGTGAAGGTCGCGAGCGCGAGCGGCCTCCATGCCCGCCCGGCGGCGCTCTTCTCGCAGGCCGCGTCCGAGCAGCCTGCCGCCGTCACCATCGAGACCGCGGACGCCGGCCCCGTGAAGGCCTCGAGCATCCTCATGCTCCTCACCCTCGACGTCGCCTTCGGCGACGAGGTCACGCTGCGCGCCGAGGGCGAGGGCGCCGAGGAATCACTGGACGCCCTCGCGGCGCTGCTCGAGACGAACCTCGACGAGGAGTTCCAGGGGAGCTGATCGCCCCCCGCCCGCCGGATGCACGAAGGCCCCCGCCGGATCGGCGAGGGCCTTCGTCGACCGGGAGGAAACTCCAGGTCAGGGGCGGTAGCGGCGGGATTTGAACCCGCGGTGGCTATGAACCACACATCATTTCGAGTGATGCACCTTCGGCCGCTCGGACACGCTACCGTCGAGCAGAATAACCGCACGGACACCCTGCGTTCAAACCGATGAACGCCGGACGCGAGTCACATCACGTCCTCGTGCGCCGCCGTTCAGCTCTCGGGGGCGTGGCGGACCACCGTGACGTTCCCGGTGGCGTGCAGCACCGTCGCATGGGCGGTCGAGCCGAAGCGGCCCCGGCTCAGCCCGCGATGGCCGAGGCCCAGCATCCGCGCACCGGCCGCCGCGTCCAGCAGCCCCTCCGCAGCGGAGCGGGCATCGAGCATCCGCGACTGCACCTCGACCCTCGCCTGACGGGCGCGCGCCCGGGCCACGCCCTCGTCGAGCAGGACACGGGAGCCCTTCCCCGCCTCCCAGGCCTCCCCGCCGCTGCCGTAGGGGGCGTGGGGGACGGTGCGCACGTGCACCACGCGCAGCGTCGACCCCCAGGCCGCGGCGAGGTCGGCGGCGACGTCGACCGCCTCCCCGGCGGTGTCGGAGCCGTCGTAGGCGACCAGCACCGGGCCCGCCCGGTGCTGGTCCGAGCGGATGATCGCGACGGGGCAGCCGGCGTCGTGGAGCAGCCCGCGGCTCACGGAGCCCAGCAGCGTCCCGAGCACCGCGCCGAGCCCCCGGGTCCCGACGACGAGCAGGTCGGCACCGGCGGAGGCCTCCTCGAGCACCTCGCGCGGCATGCCGGCGACGAGCTCGGCGGTGACCGGGACGTCGGGATGGCGGGCGGCGATGCGCTCGACCGCGTCGTCCAGCAGGCGGCTGGCCTGGTTGCGGGGACCGGCGGGGTCGAGCACGGGGATGCCGGCGAGGCCCTGTCCGAGCAGCGGCCAGGTCCAGGCGTGCAGGAGGCGGATCCCGGCGCCGGTGTCATGGGCGAGCTCGGCGGCCCAGCGCACGGCGGCCATCGCGGCGCTGGTGTCGTCATATCCCACCAGGATGCTCCGAGCGGACAGCTCCATGTCCCGCACCTCCCCGTGCGACCGTGCTGTCGCCTCAGGATACGCCGTGGTCACCCGGTCAGTACAGGTCGTCGAAGTCGTCGTCGGCGCCCCAGGACCAGCGCAGGCCGAAGGTGCCGGGCCCGAAGCGCGCCTCGCTGATCTGGAGGCGGTCGCGGTGGTCCAGCCGCAGGGAGGAGATCGTCTCACCGGCGTCCGTGCGCCGGTAGCGCTCGCAGTCCAGGGGGCGGCGCGGGCCGCGGAACTCGACCTCGAGCAGCACGTCGTTCGCGGGTCGGGGGACGGAGTACATGCTGCCCGTGACGTCGGTGGCGCTCGCGTGCATCTCGACCCGGTAGGCGAAGGTGGCGACCTGGCCCGCGTCGAGGCGCCCGTCGAGCAGGAACTCGACCCCGTAGGCGCGGCGGCGGGGCCAGGCCACGCGCCTCCCGATGGTGCAGCCCTCGGTCGCGATGTAGCGGGGAGCGATGTTGGGCTCGTTCTGCCCCAGCACGTGCACCGCCGGGAGCCGGCAGGTCCCCGACTCCAGCGCACGCACGGTCATGCGGTGCTCGAAGCGCTGCACCGACTGGGTCGAGTCGATGATCGCGAGCTGGTGGATGACGCGCTCGTGCGCGTACTGCTGCGCGCTCGCGAAGCCGAGCTCCTCGAGCGCCTCCTGGAAGACCTCGCGGCTGGACGGCCGCCCGACGAAGCTCATCTCCCGCACCGCGCGGCCCCGCAGCCGCGGCCCGCCGACGAGGTCCGCGAGCGAGTCCGGGGGCCGCCCGAGCAGCTCCTCCAGGGCGGCGACGACGCCGAGGGACTGGTCACCGCTGGGCAGGCTCCGACCCGACTGCCAGTTGCTGAGCGTCGCGACGCTCACGGGACGGTTGCGCGCGCGCAGACGCTGGGAGATCACGGTGAGGGTCAGCCCGCTGCGCTTGATCGCCGCGCGCAGCTCAGGAGCGAACCTCCCGTGGTCATCCGTCGCCATCTCGCCTGGTCCTCCTCCGGCCGCACTCATCGATCATCCCCCGTCGAGGGAGCGTGCGCTCGTTTTCAGGACTTTTCACATACCTGTAAAACACTGAGCGTAGCGTCCATGGCGCATGTCACAGAACGCACGGTCAGCCGTCCCGAGAGCTCCGAGGAAGGAGAGGTTCCCCCGATGAACGGCAGCCCGGTATCCCAGGCATCCTCCGCCCTCCCTCATGTCCCCCCTCAGCGCAGTCGAGTCCGTGCGCGCGGGCGTCCCGATCACGGCGGCGCCATCGCCGCCGACCTCCTCGATCGGGTCCCGACTCCGGAGAGCTGATCACCCGCAGTGCCCCGCCGTGGCCCGTCCGGCCGAGACGCCACGGAACCGGGATCCGCCCCCACCGGCCACCCCGAGAGGAAAGCCGCTCCGATGACCGATCACCTCGTCCCCGCAGCCCCGCACCCCCCGCTGCACGCCGCGGAGACCCTCCTCGCCCCCCGCCCCGAACCCCGCCCCGTCCAGCGCATCCTCTTCGGCGACGCCGCCGAGCTGCCGTTCCGCTGGCTGCGCAGCATCCGCACCGCCGAGGTGCGCCAGCACCTCGCCGCCGAGAACGCGCACACCGACCGCGCCACCTCCGCGCTCGCGCCGCTGCGTGCCCGCCTCGCGGAGACCCTCGCGGACGAGGTCCCGCAGGAGCTGTCGGTGCCGGTGCTGCTGGACGGCTGGTGGTACATCGACCGCACCCACCCGCTGGACGGCGTCACCTTCTCCCGCGTCCGCGACTGCGAGGCCGTGCGCGGCCCGGCCGGCGTCCCCGTCCCCGTTCCCGGGCAGCTGTTTCCCGGCGAGAGCGTGCTGGTGGAGGACTGCCGGAGGGTGCTGGGCATCGCCCTCTCCCCCGACCACCGCCTGCTCGCCCGGGCCGAGGCCGCCGCGGGCGGCTGCCGCCTCGTGGTCACCGACGCCGAGACCGGCGTGGTCGTGGACGACTCCGTGCACGGCGCGGGGCCGGATGCCGTGTTCTCCGCGGACTCGACCGCGCTGCTCCACACCCGTCTGGACGATCTCGGGCGCCGCGCCGAGGTGCGCCGCCACGTGCTGGGCAGCGACCCCTCCACGGACCCGGTGCTGCTCGAGGAGCCCGACCACTGGTCCGAGCTCACCCTGAGCCGCTCCCGGGACGGGTCCTCCCTCATGATCCGCTCGACCTCACCGGTCGCCGCCGAGGTGTGGACGCTGGACCTCGCCGCGCCGACGGCGACGCCCGTCCAGGTCACCGACCGCCTGGCCGGCAGGTCCACGGTCGTGGAGCATGCCGGCGACCGGCTGCTGCTGCTCCACGCGGACCCCGCCACCCATCGCTGCGTGCTCGCCGAGGCGCCGCTGGGGTCGGGGACGCTGCCCGGGAGCGCGACCCCCCTGCTGCACGCGCAGGAGGGCGAGAGCTTCGAGTCCGTGGAGGCCTTCGCCGGCTTCGTCGCGCTGCAGCTGCGCGTCGGCGCCCTGCCGGCGGTGCGGATGATCCCGCGCCGGGCCGACGGCTCCCTCGACGTCGGCGCCGTGCGGGAGATCCTCACCGGCGGACCGCTGGACGGGGTGCGCCTGGAGCACACCCCCGACTGGGACCAGCGCTCGATCCGCTGCAGGGTGGGCAGCTTCCTCACCCCGCCGACGATGATCGGCGCGTCCCTCGACGCCGGCGACCCGTTCGTGCTGCAGCGCGTCGAGGTGCCCGGCCTCGACGCCTCGCGGTACGTCGAGAAGCGGCTGTGGGCGACCTCGCCCGACCGCACCCGCGTCCCGATCTCGCTGATCGCCCGGGCCGACGTGGTCGCCGACGGCACCGCCCCGGTGCTGCTGCACGGCCACGGCGTGTTCGGCCAGTGCCTCGACCCGCTGCTGCAGCCCGAGGTGCTCGCGCTCGCGGACCGCGGCGTCGTCGTGGCCGTCGCGCACGTGCGCGGCGGCGGCGAGCTCGGGCCGCAGTGGCACCGCGACGGCCGTCGCCAGCGCCGGATGCACTCGGTGGACGACCTCGTCGCCTGCGCGGATCACCTGGTCGCCTCCGGGTGGGCGGCTCCGGACCGGATCGGCGCCGTGGCCACCGGGGCGGGTGCGATGGTCGTCGGCGCGGCCGCGAACCGGGCGCCGGAGCTGTTCCGGGCCGTGCTGGCGGAGACCCCGCTGGTGGACCCGCTGGAGACGCTGCTGGCCCCGGAGGTGATGCTCACCCTCGAGGAGTGGACCGAGTTCGGGGATCCGGCCGAGGACGAGACCGCCTACCGGACCCTGCGCGCCTGCAGCCCGGCGGAGAACATCCGCGAGACCGAGTACCCCGCCGTCTACGCGTTCACCGCGCTCGAGGGCACGGACATCCCGCCGGCCTGCGCCGCGATCTGGGTGGCGCGGCTGCGAGAGCGGGTGACCTCCGATCCTGCCGAGCGGCCGGTCCTGCTGCGGGTCGCGGACTCCCTGGAGGGCGGCGAGGACCTCCGCGTCGAGGGAGTCGCCTGGCTCCTGGACCAGCTGGGCGCCGCCGACCTCGAAGGATGACTAGTCTCGAGGGATGACGAGCCAGCACCCGGACGCCCCCTCTCCCGAGCGACGCCCCACCGAGCGGATCCACCACGGCGATGTCGTGGTGGATCCGTACGAGTGGATGCGCGACAAGACCGATCCAGAGGTCATCGCGCACCTCGAGTCGGAGAACGCCTACGCCGACGCCCGCACCGCGCACCTCGGCGCGCTGCGGCAGCGCCTGGTCGAGGAGTTCGTCGGTCACACGCAGGAGACGGACCTGTCGGTGCCCGTGCGTCGCGGGGACTGGTGGTACATCACCCGCACCACCGCCGGAGACGACTACCCGAGGTTCACCCGCGTGGCCGACGCGGGCGCGATGCCGCAGGTCGAGCCCGGGGTGATGCTCGCGGGCGAGCAGGTGCTGCTGGACGCCCAGGCCGAGGCCGCGGGGCACGAGTTCTACTCCCTCGGCGGGCTGACTCTCTCCCCCGACCACACCCTGCTCGCCTACGCGGTGGACACCGCCGGGGACGAGCGGTTCACGCTGCGGGTTCTGGACCTCTCCGCCGGCGAGGTGCTCGACGAGTCCGTGACCGGCACCGGTTACGGCATCGCGTTCTCCACCGATCAGCAGTGGCTGTTCTACGCGCGGGTCGACGACGCCTGGCGGCAGCACCAGGTCTGGCGCCATCGGATCGGCGCCGATCCGGCCGAGGACGTGCTCGTGCTCGAGGAGGGCGACGAGCGGTTCATGATCGGCTTCGAGCGCTCCCGCGACGAGACGACCCTCGTCATCCAGTCCGCCTCCACCACGACGGCGGAGGCGTGGCTGCTGGACCTCGCCGCGCCCGAGTCCGCGCCCGTTCCCGCGGGCGGGCGGCGCGACGGCGTGGACTACGCGGTCGAGCACGCCGGGGACCGCCTGCTGGTGGTGCACAACGACGGACACACCGGCTTCGCGCTCGCGCAGGCGCCGCTGGCGACCCCGGCGCAGTGGGAGGAGCTGCTGG
Organism: Brachybacterium sp. HMSC06H03; assembly: GCF_001807385.1. Lineage (NCBI taxonomy): Bacteria > Bacillati > Actinomycetota > Actinomycetes > Micrococcales > Dermabacteraceae > Brachybacterium > Brachybacterium sp. HMSC06H03. The sequence goes on from NZ_KV788920.1 coordinate 10,118, forward strand.
TCGCCGGCGAGGGCGAGCGGCTGCTGGCGGTGGAGTCCTTCGCGGGCTTCGTCGCGCTCGAGCTGCGCGCCGGCGGGCTCGCCTCGGTGCGGATCATCCCGCGGGCGGCCGACGGGTCGCTGCGGCTCGATCAGGCGGAGGACCTCACCCACGGCGGGGAGCTGGACACCGTCGAGCTCGACGCGAACCCGAACTGGGACCAGCAGGCGGTGCGCTACGAGCTCACCAGCCTGCTCACCCCGCCCACCGTCGCCGAGCGGGAGGTCGCCACCGGTGCGACCGAGATCCTGCGCGTCACCCCGGTGCCGAACTTCGACCCCTCCCTCTACGTGGAGCGGCGCGAGTGGGCGAGGGCGGCCGACGGCACCGCGATACCGCTCAGCGTCGTCGCGCGCAGGGAGGTCGCGGCCGACGGCACCGCGCCCGGGTATCTGTACGGCTACGGCTCCTACGAGGTCTCGGTCGACCCGTCCTTCGTGCCCACGCGCCTGTCCCTGCTGGACCGGGGCGTGGTCGTCGCGATCGCGCACGTGCGCGGCGGTGGCGAGATGGGCCGGGACTGGTACGACCACGGCAAGCTGCTGGAGAAGAAGAACTCCTTCAGCGACTTCGTCGCCGCGGCGGAGCATCTCGGAGCGAGCGGCCTCGTGGACCCGGCCCGGCTCGGGGCCGAGGGCCGCAGCGCGGGCGGGCTGCTGATGGGCGCGGTCGCGAACCTCGCCCCGGAGCGGTTCCGGGCGATCATCGCCGGGGTGCCCTTCGTGGACGCGCTGACCACGATCCTGGATCCCTCGCTGCCGCTGACCGTCGGCGAGTGGGAGGAGTGGGGCGACCCGCTGCACGACCCGTCCGTGTACGAGTACATGAAGGAGTACACGCCCTACGAGAACGTGCAGGCGGTGGAGTACCCGGCGATCTTCGCCTCGACCTCGCTGAACGACACGCGCGTGTTCTTCGTCGAGCCCGCCAAGTGGGTCGCGCGCCTGCGCGAGACGGTCACCTCCGACCAGGCCGAGCGCCCGATCGTGTTCCGCTGCGAGATGGTCGCCGGGCACGGCGGCCGCTCGGGCCGGTACCGCAAGTGGGAGCAGCGGGCCGACGAGCTGTCCTGGCTGCTGGATCAGCTGGGGGCGACGGAGCTGCTCTGACGGGCCGCGGTCGGGCGCTCAGCTGACCAGGTAACCGCCGTCGACCGGGATCTCAGCGCCGTTGATCATCGAGGCGGCGTCCGAGGCGAGCCAGACCGCGACGTCGGAGACCTCGCGGGGCTGGGCGAAGCGGGACTGCGGGATCCGCGCGAGCATCGGCGCGGCCTTGTCCGGCTGCTCGCCCCACACCTTCTGCCCCATGTCGGTGAGCACCACGGTGGGACAGATCGAGTTGGCGCGCACGCCCCGCTCCCCCAGCTCGAGCGCGAGGGTGCGGGTGGCCATCACGAGGCCCGCCTTCGCGGTCGAGTAGGCGAAGTGCTCGACCAGGGGGCGCAGCGCGGCGGCGGAGGCGATGGTGAGGATCGCCCCGCCGCCGGAGGCCGCCATCGCCGCGCCGGCCCGTGCCGCGAGCAGTGCGGGGGCGCGCAGGTTCACCTGCAGCGTCTCGTCGAAGCGGGCGGTCTCGAGCGCCTCGACCGTCTCCGGATGGGACAGGCCGGCGTTGTTCACCAGCACGTCCAGTCCCTCCATCAGCCCGCTCGCCTCGTCCCAGAGGCGGTCCGGGACGTCCGGGTCGGCGAGGTCCGCGGAGAGGACCACCGTGCGGACGCGGTGTTCGGCGGCCAGCCGCTCGGCGGGCGCAGCCAGGACGGCGCCGTCGCGGGCGGTGAGCACCAGATCGGCGCCGGCCGCCGCGTAGGCGCGGGCGATCTCGGCGCCGATCCCTCGACTCGCTCCCGTGATGAGGGCCTTGCGGCCGGACAGGGGACGCTGGTGCTGGTCGGGGCTCATCGCCCCAGGCTACTCAGCCCGGGCTCAGAAGGCGGGGATGACCGAGCCGTCGGTGAAGGTCTCCTCGATGAAGGAGCGGACGTCGTCGCTGTGGAGCAGCTCGTCGAGCTTCACGAGGGCCTCGTTCTCCGCGTCGGCGGCGCGCACCACCATCATGTTCGCGTTCGGGTTGCCCTCGCCCTCCTCGATGACGATGGCCTCCTCGGAGGGGTTCAGGCCCGCCTCGAGCGCGTAGTTTCCGTTGACCACGGCGACCGCGAAGTCGGCGAGGGAGCGCGGGATCTGCGCGGCCTCGAGCTCGGAGAACTTCAGGTTCTTCGGGTTCTCGGCGATGTCGCCGGTGGTGGCCGAGGTGGGGGCGACGCCGTCGGCGAGGGTGATCACGCCGTTGGCGGCGAGCAGGTCCAGCCCGCGGCCACGATTGGTGGGGTCGTTCGCGATCGCGACCTCGTCCCCGTCCTTCAGCTCGTCGAGCGAGGTGAGGGTCTCGGAGTAGACGCCGAGCGGCTCGACGTGGACACCCTCGAAGGCGTGGAAGTCGTAGCCCTTCTCCGACATCTGCCCCTCGAGGAAGGCGGGGGTCTGGTAGAAGTTCGCGTCGAGGTCGCCGTCGTTCAGCGCCTGGTTGGGCAGCTGATAGTCGGTGTACTCGCTGATCTCGAGCGCGAGGCCCGCGCCCTCGGCGAGGTTGTCCTGGACGAACTGGAGGATCTGGGCGTGCGGGGCCGGGGAGGCGCCGATGCGGATCGCGGTCACGCCGTTCTCCTCCGTCGGCCCCTCGTTGCCGCCGGCGCCGCAGGCGGCGAGGGCGAGCGCGGCGAGGCCCGCGCCGGAGGCGAGCAGAGTGGTGCGGCGGGAGAAATGGGTCATGGGGATGTCCTTCTCGACGAGGGTGGGATGAAGCAGGTCAGCGGGCGGCGGCGCGGTGGTCGACGGCGCGGGAGAGGGCGGAGCCGAGCGCCTGGACGGCGATCACGATGACCACCAGCACGACCACGGTCGCGACCATGACCACGTTGTCGTAGCTCTGGTAGCCGTTGCGGATCGCGAGGTCGCCCAGGCCCTTGCCGCCCACGGTGCCGGCCATGGCGGTGTAGCCGATGACGGCGATCGTGGTGGTGGTGAGGGAGCCGATGATGCCGGGCAGTGCCTCCGGCAGCAGGACCTGTCGGATGATCTGCCAGCGGGTGGCGCCCATCATCTGCACCGCCTCGACCTTCCCGGCGGAGATCTCGCGCAGGTTGATCTCGATGAGGCGCGCCAAGAACGGGATCGCGGAGATCACCAGCGCGAACATCGCGGCGTTCGGCCCGGTCACGCGACCCACGATGAAGCGGGTGACCGGGATCAGCGCGATGATCAGGATGATGAACGGGAAGGACCGCCCGACGTTCACGACGAAGCCGACGACGCGGTTCACCCAGCGGGCGAAGCCGCCGCGGGCGCCGGAGGTCTCGAAGAGCAGCAGGCCCAGCGGAACACCGATGAGGGTGGAGAACAGCATGGTCCCCACGGTCATGTACAGGGTGATCAGGGTGTTGGACCACAGCGAGGTGTTGGAGTCCCAGGTGGTGAAGACGGGGTTGTCGAGCCACTCGATCATGCGGTCACCTCCTTCGCGACGACGCCGGCGCTCTCGAGCTCGGCGAGGAAGTCATCGAGCCCCTGGCGGGAGATCGGCTGTCCGGAACGGTTGCGCAGGGCGAGCTGGACCCGCCCCACCTGGCGGCCGCCGATGGTCTCGATGGTGCCGGCGACGAGGGTCGCCTCGGCCTCGTACGTCTCCGCCAGACGGATCAGGTCATCTGTGGTGCGGAAGCGCTCGGAGTCGCCGTAGTCGCAGTTCACGACCAGCGCCTCGATGCCGGTAGGAGCCGGCGGCAGCGGGATCAGCTCGGCGCTGAGGGGGCCGTGCGGATCGGCGGCGACCTCGAGCAGGTCGCCGCTCTGGGTGATCCGCCCGTCCTGGAGCAGGGTGACGGTGTCGCACACCTCGCGCACCACGCCCATCTCGTGGGTGATGATCACCACCGTGATGCCGAGGCGCTCGCGCAGGTCGGCGAGCAGGCGCAGGATCTGCCGGGTGGTGGCGCCGTCCAGGGCGCTGGTCGGCTCGTCGCACAGCAGCACCTTCGGTTCGGCGGCGAGGCCGCGCGCGATGCCGACGCGCTGGATCTGCCCGCCCGAGAGCTGCGCGGGATGGTTGTGCTCGCGGACGGTGAGCCCCACGAGCCCGACCAGCTCGGCGACGCGGCGCTCGCGCTCGGCGCGGGGCACCCCGGCGATCTCGAGCGGGTGGGCGATGTTCTGGGCGGCGGTGCGGGAGTCCAGCAGGTTCGCGTGCTGGAAGACCATCCCGATGTTCCGCCGGGCGGCGCGCAGCTGGGCGCCCTCGAGCGCGGCGATGTCGGTGCCGTCGATCTCGACCCGGCCCGAGGTGGGCTTCTCCAGCCCGGTCAGGCAGCGGATGAGCGTGGACTTGCCCGCCCCGGAGCGACCGACGATCCCGTGGATGCGGCCCGGCTCGAGGTGGAGGTCGATCCCGTCGAGCGCGACGACGGGGTCTCCGCCGCCGGGTGCGGGGAAGACCTTGCGCAGAGCGTCGAGAGTGATCACCCCGGAATTCAAGCATCGAGCGCCCCGCACGCCGAGCACGCGTTCATCTGCCGCAACAAACGTCACAGACCTGCAGGTCCCCATGTGGACGGGGTCACGCCGTGCGGTCTGACATCTGTCATGGGCGGGCCGTGAGAGACGCATCCCGGTCGATGACACCGTGCCCTGCCGCACAGCGCCGTGCACGGGGAGGCTGGAACCATCATCCACCCGGAAGGACCCCACCATGTTCCAGGACCTCCTCGTCCAGCTCCACGACCTCGTCTCCGGCCTCGAGCCGTGGCAGCAGGTGCTCGCGCTCGTCCCCGCCGGTGCGGTCCCCTTCATCGAGAGCTATCTCGGCTCCTTCCTGGGCACCACCCTCGGCATCCACCCGGCCCTCGCGATCCCCGCGGCGGTGCTGGGGAACCTGGTGGCGACCTTCATGGTGATCGCGCTGGCCGGCCGCACCCGGGACGCGATCGCCCAGGGTCGCCGGAAGCACGGGGGCCGCTCCGTCGAGGAACCCAGCCCCTCCCGCTTCCGAGCCAAGGTCGCCGCGGCGATGGAGAAGTACGGAGTGCCCGGGGTGTGCCTGCTGGGGCCGTTCGTGGTCGCCTCGCAGATCTCCGGCCCCGCGCTGATCGCACTCGGTGCCGAGCGCGGCCGGGTCTACCTCTGGATGGGCATCTCGATCATCCTGTGGGGCATCGTCTTCGGCGCCTTCGGCGGCCTGTTCCTCGCCGCGATCGGCTGAGCGGATACGCTTCGCCCCAGCTCGTCGACCGTTCCCACGCCGAGAGGAGGACCGCTGTGGAGACCCGCACCGCACGCCAGTGGAGCGTGTTCTACGCCTACACGGCGTGGTCGGTCGTGCTCATCCAGGCGATCTTCCCGCTGGGCGTCCTGCTCGCGTTCGGCACCCCGGTGCCCGCGCTGCTGGCCGAGGCCCCGGCGGCGACCGCGGTGCTGCTCGTGCAGATGGTGGTCGGCGCCTGGTCCGGGCACCGGGCGCTCGCACTGTGGTCGGCGGCCGCGCTGCCCGAGGCGCGGGACCGCTGGGACCTCCCGCAGGTGGGCAGCATCCCGGCGGACCGCTCGCTGCTCGCCACCGCGGTGCCGTCAGCCGTCATCGTGCTGCTGCAGCTGCTCGGCCTCTCCGCGGCCCCCGTGCTCGTCGCCTCGCTCACGCTGCTCGCCGCCGCAGCGCTCCTGCGATGGCGCTGGCAGATCGGGGCGGCGGTGGCGGTCGCGACGACGGTGATCGCGATGGCGTTCGGGCTCTCCGCCCCCGTCGCCTTCCCCACCGGCGAGCTGCTGCTCGCCGTGGTGCTCACGGTGCGGATCTCCCTGTGGCTGGCGGCGATGGTGCGCGAGCTCGACGACGCCCGCGAGGCGCAGGCCCAGCTCGCCGTCGCCGAGGAGCGGCTGCGCTTCGCCCGCGACCTGCACGACGTCACCGGTCGCGACCTCTCCGTGATCGCCGTGAAGACCGAGCTGGTGGCGCAGCTGGCCGAGCGCGGCGACCCCCGCGCCGCGGAGCACGGCCGGGAGGCGGCGCAGATCGCCCGCACCTCGCTCGCCGAGATCCGCTCGCTCGTGCGCGGCTACCGCGAGGCGGATCTCGCGACCGAGCTGCAGGGCACCGCATCCCTTCTGCGGTCCGCGCACGTGGAGGTCACGGTCCACGGCGCGGCCGAGGACGTCCCCGCGGCCCGGGCCGGCACCGCCGCCTGGGTGCTGCGAGAGGGCGGGACGAACATCCTGCGCCATGCCGACCCATCGGCCGTGGAGATCACCCTCCGCGCGGACGGCGTCACGATGGTCAACGATGGCGCGCCTGAGGACGCCGAGATCCGGGAGGGCAGCGGGCTGACCGGGATGCGGGAGCGCCTCGAGGACGAGGCGACCCTGGAGGTGCTCCGCGAGGACGGCACCTTCACCCTCGACGTCCGCTTCACCCCGACCGGAGGATCCCGATGACCGATGCCCCTGCTCGCCCGCTGCGCGTGGTGCTCGTCGACGACGAGCACCTGATCCGCTCGGCGCTCGCGACGATGCTGTCCCTCGAGGAGGACCTCGAGGTGCTCGGCGAGGCCGGGACGGTCGCCGAGGGCGCGCGGCTGATCGCCGAGACCACGCCGGACATCGCCGTGGTGGACCTGCAGCTGCCCGACGGCGACGGGCTCGAGCTGTGCGAGCAGATCGCGGAGGCCTCCCCCGCGACCCGCTGCCTGATCCTCACCTCGCATGCGCGGCCCGGCTATCTCAAGCGCGCCCTCGCACAGGGGGTGCTGGGCTTCCTGCCGAAGACCACCTCGGCCGAGCAGCTCGCTCGCGCCGTGCGCTCGGTCGCCGGCGGGCGCCGCGCGATCGACCCCGAGCTGGCCGCGGAGACGATCTCCTCGGGCGATTCGCCGCTCACGCCGCGCGAGGCGGACGTGCTCGAGTTCGCGGCCGACGGCGCCCCCGTCGAGCAGATCGCCCGCCGCGCCCATCTGGCCCCGGGGACCGTGCGCAACTACCTCTCCAGCGCCCAGGCGAAGCTGCAGGCCGCGAACCGGCATGAGGCCGCCGCGATCGCCCGCCGCCAGGGCTGGATCTGAATCCAGCGAAGAACCCGGACTGCCGCACTCTCACCAGATCCGCTGGAGCGAGCCGAGATCATCGAATACTCGGTCCGCGCTGATCAGCGGGATCCCCCGACGGATCGCCTGCGCGGCGATCATGCGGTCGAACGGGTCACGGTGGTCCCAGGCGAGTGTGCCGCCGACCAGTGCGTCAGCGCTCTCGATCGGCAGTGCTTCGAAGTAGCCGCGCCGGAGATGGTCTCCGTAGTCCAGCACGAGGAACTCGGCCTCGGGGAGCTTGCCTATGCGCACCTTCGTGGAGATCTCCCAGGCAGTGGCGGCGGAGACCAGGACCTCCGTGTCGAGATCGGAGATCAGGGCCTCCACCGGGCTCGTGAGCTTCGAGGGATCCGTCATCGCCCACAGCAGCACGTGAGTGTCGGCCAGGACCGTGGTCACTCCTCGCCCTCCCAGGCGTCCATTTCCTCAGGCGGGAGCTCGTCGAAGAACGTCACGGGGAGCTCGTAGCGGAGGTAGCCGAGCGGCCTCCGCCGCGTTTCAGGCGCCGGAGGCTCGACCGGTACCAGGCGCGCCACAGGGGTCCGCCCGCGCGAGATGGTGATCTCGGCGCCTTCCTCGACCTCGCGCAGGAGTTCGGAGAGGCGGGTCTTCGCCTCCTGCACCTTGACCGTCCTGGAATCGGGAACCGACGTCTCCGCTGCGCTCATGCCCTCATCGTAGAACCAGGCCGACCAGATGGACAGCGATCTGGTCGACCTGTATCCGGCAACCTGGTCAGGTCGAGGCCCGGGCTGCTCAGCCGGCCGCGTTCTCCGCGAAGCTCGCGTCGACGATGCCGGCGATGTCCAGCGGCTCCGTGTAGGTGATCTGCTCGGCGTCGATCCACACGGCCTGCATGGCCTCGAGCTGATCGGCCTGCGGGGCGAGGTCGGGCAGGTAGGTGTACATCGGGGAGGCCTTCAGCACCTCGACGTCCTGGCCGAGGGTGTCGGCGAGGATCTGGTAGACCTCGTCGGTCTGCTTCCCGTCGGCCGAGAGCTCCTGGGCGCCCTTGGCGAGCGCGGTGAAGAAGCCCTGCGCCTGCTCGGCGCCGACGAAGGTCTCGGAGTACATCACGCCCGTGCCGGTGGTGCCCTTCGCGGGGACCGCGAGCGGGGAGGCGATCCCGGCCTCCTCGATCGAGGAGGAGAAGGGGGCCGACGGGGTGGCCGCGTCGACGGAGCCGTTGGTGAGCGCCGGCTCCTGGTCGGGGGTGGCGAGGTTGGAGATCTCCACGTCGTTCAGGGTCAGCCCGCCCTCCTCGAGCATCGCCGCGAGCAGATAGCCGCCGGTCGCGCCGGGTCCGCCGGCCACGCCGATGGTGCGGCCCTTGAGGTCCGCGATCTCGCTGACGGTGCCGTCGTCGAGGAGGTCCTGGCGCACCTCGAGCGCGGTGGGCGAGTTCTCCGGGTCGCCCGGGGAGATGCCCATGGAGCCGACGACCTTGAAGGCCACGCCCTGCTCGAGGGGCGACGACGGCGCCGGGCGGTGCGGCGGAAGAGGCGGTGTGCATGCGTGCTCCTGGTCCCGGGTCGGGCGGCGGCGACCGGCGGGCGTGCGGGATCGATCGGGGCGGGACGGCGCGGGCGGGCCCGCGAGGCCACTCTAGATGCCCGTCTCGGAGTGCGGACCCTCGATCTCGCACGATGGACCTCTCGAGGTGGCGGCGACATGCAGTCTGCGGCGGATCCGCTCTCGCGGGGGCGTCAGCGCTTCCGACGGGCGCGGAAGAAGTCGCGCAGCAGGTCGCCGCACTCCCTCCCGCGCACCCCGGTGGTGAGCTCGACGCGGTGGTTCAGCCGCGGCTCGCGCACCAGGTCGTAGAGAGAGCCGGCGGCCCCTGCCTTGGGATCCATCGCCCCGACGACCACCCGCTGCACGCGGGAGAGCACGATCGCGCCCGCGCACATGGTGCACGGCTCGAGGGTGACGACGAGGGTGGCGCCGGTGAGGTTCCAGCGCCCGGTCGCGCGTGCCGCGGCGCGCAGGGCGAGGATCTCGGCGTGGGCCGTCGGATCCTCGTCCGCTTCGCGACGGTTCCCGGCGGTCGCGAGCACCTCGCCGTCGGCCCCGAGCACGACGGCGCCGATGGGCACGTCGGCGGGCTCGCGCTCGGCAGCGGCGAGGGCCTCGGCGAGCGCGAGGCCCATCAGCTCGTCGTCGTTCGGAAGGGATGCCGGGAAACCGGGTGGTGTCGGGGTGGCCGGGGCGTCGGTCATACGCTCATTCTCCCGCGCTTCCTGCCCAGAGCGGCCCGGGGCGCGAGACCATCCTCTCCCCCGGGCCGCCGGTCGGCCCTGCGCGGCGTGGCACGGGGCGCCCTCCGGTAGATTCCCTCCCATGCGCGTTCTGGAGATCGACCACCCCCTCGTCGCCCACAAGCTGTCGGTGCTGCGCAATCGCGCCACCCATTCCTCGGTGTTCCGCCAGCTCGCCGACGAGCTGGTGACCCTGCTGGCCTACGAGGCGACCCGCAACGTCGCCACCGCGCCGGTGGAGATCGAGACGCCGGTGACCACGATGACCGGCACCCGCCTGACCAACCCCAAGCCGATGGTCGTGCCGATCCTCCGCGCGGGCCTGGGCATGCTGGACGGCCTCACCCGCCTGCTGCCCACCGCCGAGGTGGGCTTCCTGGGCATGGTCCGCAACGACGAGACCCTCGAGGTCACCACCTACGCGAACCGTCTGCCCGAGGACCTCTCGGGCCGCCAGTGCTTCGTGCTGGACCCGATGCTCGCCACCGGCCACACCCTCATCGCCTCCTGCGAGTACCTCCACGAGCGCGGCGCGAAGGACATCACCTGCGTGACCCTGCTGTGCGCACCGGAGGGGCTGAAGGCGCTCGAGGAGCAGCTGGACCCCGCGATCGACCTCACCGTGGTCACCGCCGCGATCGACGAGAAGCTGAACGAGAAGGGCTACATCGTGCCCGGCCTGGGCGATGCCGGCGACCGCCTCTTCGGGGTCGTCGACTGAGAACGCGACCACTGACCTGCACGAAGGCCCTCCTCGAGGGCCTCGACGCAGGACCCTGACGCCCCGTCGCCGTCCCGAAATGTGAACAGGCTCTTGCCCCTCGGGACGGGACAGGGCATTCTTTTAGCCATGACCTCGATCGCCGCGCACCGCGAGACCGCCCCCCGGGTGGTCCGCTCTGCCATGCGCGCGATGATGTTCATGATGATGATGCCGATGATGCATCGTCAGCCGAGCCTCTGAGCGCTCACGACCTCTCCGAGATCGGCTGACAGGAGCCGGCCGGAGGGCGCGGGCTCCAGGTGCCACCGGGAGCACACCCCTCACCGATCCGCCCCAGGCGTCGATCACCCAGGGATCCCGGGCCCACCGCCCGCCGCGCAGGACGCGCCGCATCTCGGAGAACTCGCATCATGACCATCGCCCTGGATCGCCCCACCACCAGCACCACCGCCCCGCACACCCGGTCCGCCGCGCCCCGCCTGCAGCGGGTGGGCGGGACCGCCTCGCGCCCCGTCGCCGCCGAGGACGCCGTCACCATCACGGTGTCGGTCTCCCTGCCCGCCGGGACCGGCGACGTCGAGGCCGCGCTCATCGCCGACGAGCTGCGCACCCGGGCGCAGCGCCTGGTCGCCGCCCGCGACGGCCGCACCACGGTCTCGGTGGACAGCCCCCACCCCTTCGCCGCGACCGGCCGCGGCACGACCCGTCCCCTGCCGCCCCGCGCCCAGGGCTCCGCCGCGGTGAGCCCGCTGCGGC